>JBDTJD010000228.1:0-3609 GCA_039935975.1 Caldimonas sp. | reverse complement strand
CGCTTGGCGGCGTAGCAGGCGGCGTCGGCCGACGCGATGATCGAAGCGACGTCCTTGTAGGCGGAGTCGATGTGAACGACGCCGATGCTCGCGCGAACCTGGAAGGCCGAGCCTTCCCACTGCATGGTGTGCGCCTCGATGCGGGCGCGGATGCCTTCGGCGACATCGAGCGCGGATTCGAGCGTGCAGCGGCGCAGGAGCACGCCGAACTCGTCGCCGCCGAGGCGAGCGACGACGTCGTCGGCCCGGATGCGGGCCTGGACGATCGAGGCGACGTCCTTCAGCAACTGGTCACCCGCGGCATGGCCGGCGGTGTCGTTGACCGGCTTGAAGCCGTCGAGGTCGATGAAGAGGGCGCATGCGCTTTCCTGGCGCCGACGCTCGGAGAGCTGCTCGGTCAACGTCGTCTCGAAGCTGAGCCGGTTGGCCACCCGTGTCAGCGCGTCGTGCGTTGCGGCCCAGGCCAGGGCGTCGCGGCGCTGGCGCTCCTCGCCCACGTCCTCGAGCGTCCAGATCGTGCCCGAGGGCAGGTCGTCGTCGCTCACGGGGGCGCCCAGCAGCTGGCCCCAGAACCGGCTGCCGTCGCGGCGCACGAACTCGATCTCCTCGGCGAACACCTGGCGAGTGGAAAAAGCGGCTGCGACCCGCGCGCCCAGCCCTTGGTAGAACTCGTCGGACGCGTAGATGATGCGTGCCGGCTCGCCTTCGAGGTCGCCTTGCGGATAGCCGAGCATGCGGCTGAACTCGGCGCTCACCAGCTCGAAACGGCGGTTGCGCGTGAAGGTGATGCCGACCGGCGCCTTGGCCATCACCGCTCTCATCTTGGCGAGCAGCACCTGGTTCGCGAGCTCGCTCGCCTCGCGCTCGTGCATCACCTGCCGGATCACCTCGGAAAGCTCGCCGATCTCGCCGTGCCCCGTCGGCCAGCCGCCCTCGGCGGTGGCATCCGCGCCGAGCAGTCGCAGCGCGCGCGATCGCAGCAGCGCCAGCGGCCGGAGCAGGACCAGCGTGATCAGAAGCGTCAGGACGCCGCCGAGGGCGGCGACGCCGAACGCCAGCCAGGTGGCGCGCCGACGCGTGTCGTCGATGCCGCCGAGCAGGGCGTCGGCACGGCCGGTGCGAAAGATCAGCCAGTCGGCGACCGGAACGCCGGCGACGCCGACTTCATGGGCGCCGGCGCGCAGCGCGAAGCCGTCCGGCGCGATCGGGCTGCCGCGCTGCTGCCAGGCCAGGTAGGCGTCCGCGATCTTCGGCTCGGCGGCGGCGTTGCGAAGCACCCAGTTCGTCGAGGGGTGGGAGATGATCGTGCCGTGCGCGTCGGTGACGATGGTCGACACCGGCGATCCATCGTCGGCGCTGGTCTGCGCCAGCCCGTCGAGAAGCGTGCGGCTCGACAGCCGCAGCGCGGCGCCGAGCAGTGCGAGGACGCGCCCGTCGTGGCCGATCACCGGCATCGTGAACACGACGATCGGCTCGCCCGAGACGCGCGACGGCGTCACCTTGGAGATCACCGGCCGCGCCTCGCCCAGAGTCACCTTGAAGTAGGGTCGGTCGCTGATGTCGGTGCCGGGATTGCGGACGCCCTGGGCGTCGCTGATGGCGACGATGCGGCCGGCGGGTGAGGCGACGAAGACGCTCGAGAAAAAGGCCGAGAGCACGGGCTGGCTGCGCAGGAAATCGGCGAGGCGGGCGGGGTCGTCGACGGCGTTCGCAGGCATCAGCCCGGCGACCAGGCGAAGCGCGCGCTGCAGGTCGACGATCCGCTGCGTCACGGCGGTGGCCATGCGCTGCGCGTCGTCGGCCTGCGACTCGAGCACGATCTGCTCCGTGCCCTGGCTCGCTTCGCGAAGCACGAAGAACACCGTCAGGCCGACGCTCGCCAGGATCAGGGCGGCACTCGCGAGCGAGAGTCGAACCTTGAGCGAGCCCGGGGCGATCATCCTTGGAATGTTCGCATGGGGCACGCGGGCCGCCCATCGCTGTCTCAACTGTTGCAAACGCGGTTCGCGAACGCGGCGCCCGCACGACACATCGGTGACGCCGCGCGAACTAGTTCTCGGTCGGCGGACCGGTGTGCCCGAGGACGAGGTCGATCCAGCGGACGGCCGTGTCGAGCGCAAGGTCGAGCGCCTGCGCGTCAGTGCGACCGCTGCGCTTCCTGACGTGGAAGGCATGGTCGGCATCGTCGATGAAGGCGAGGGTGGCGCGCGCGCCCAGCCGATCGACGACGGCCCGAAGGAGCCCGACCTCGGCGAGCTCGTCGCGCGTGCCCTGAACGAAGAGCATGGGAAGCGCGACCTCGTCGAGATGCGCGGCGCGTTCGATTGACGGCTTTTCCGGCGGATGGAGCGGAAAGCCGAAGAAGGCCAGCCCGCGAACGCCCGGCAGCGGCGACAGCGCCTGGGCCTGCGATGTCATCCGGCCGCCGAACGACTTGCCACCGGCAAAGAGCGGCAGGCCGGTCGACGCGGTGGCGGTGGCGACGGCGGCGCGCACCGCCGCATGAGCGACGCGCGGCGCGTCGGGGCGGCGCGAGCCGCGCTCCATCGACGGGAACTGGAAGCGCAGGCTGGCGATGCCGCGGCTCGCGAGCCCGAGAGCCGTGGCCTGCATGAAGGCGTGGTCCATGCCGGCGCCGGCGCCATGTGCGAAGACGTAGCAGGCGCGCGCGGAAACGGGCCGGTCGATCAGCGCCGAGACGCGCCCCGAGCCCTCGACGCCGATGCTCGTCGCAGTCGTCGAGGGCGGCACGGGGCGAGCGCCGCGCGAGGGATCAGTTCAGCGACACCTCGACACGGCGTGCCTCGGCGTTGCTGCCGCCGGCCGCTGCGGCTTCGGGCTTCCTGAGCTCGATCTTGTCGGCCGCGACGCCAGCGGTCGTGAGGGCGCCCTGCACCGCCATTGCGCGGGCCTTGGCGAGCTGCTCGTTCTGGGCCGGGTCGCCGGTCGAATCGGTGAAGCCGCTGACGACAGCGCGCTTGCCGTCGGCAACGCCCTTGGCGACGTCGGAGAGCGCCGACTCGGCGCCGCTCGCGAGCTCGGACTTGCCGGTCGCGAAGTAGAACTTCACGACGCCGTTCTCGACCCGAAACGATGCTGCGTCGGCCGCAGCCATCGCATCCGGCGCCGTCGCCGTCGCCGTCGGCGCGGCGACGGCGTGCGTGGTCGCCACCGTGGCCGCGCTCATCGGCAGCAGCGGCACGATCAGCAGCGCGACGATGTTGATGATCTTGATCAGCGGGTTCACCGCCGGGCCGGCCGTGTCCTTGTACGGGTCGCCCACGGTGTCGCCGGTGACCGCCGCCTTGTGCGCCTCGCTGCCCTTGCCGCCGTGGTGGCCGTCCTCGATGTACTTCTTGGCGTTGTCCCAGGCACCACCGCCGGTGCACATCGAGATCGCCACGAAGAGGCCCGTCACGATCGTGCCCATCAGGAGGCCGCCGAGCGCGGCCGGGCCGAGGAGCATGCCGACCAGGATCGGGGCGACCACCGGCAGCAGCGACGGCACGATCATTTCCTTGATCGCGGCCGTGGTGAGCATGTCGACGGCCTTGCCGTACTCCGGCTTGCCGGTGCCGTCCATGATCCCCTTGATGTCGCGGAACTGGC
>JBDTJD010000227.1:0-5125 GCA_039935975.1 Caldimonas sp. | reverse complement strand
CGCAAGGAGCTCACCACCCGCTCGGCGGCCGCCCGCGCCGCGGCTCGTCCGAAGGGCATCGCGAGCGGCGCCGACTGCACGCGCAGGATCGCGCCGGTCGCGCCCGGCGACATCAAGACGCCGGGTGCGGCGCCGAACGCCGGCATGACCGGCAACCCGGCCCGCCCGTCCACGGCAGCCAGCTCGGCTCGGCCGCCCGGCTCGACCCGCATCGACTGCTGAGCCGGCGCGCGCCCGGCCGCAACGGCCGGGCCTCTCGGATCCCTAGTGGACGCCGATCGACGCCGTCGCGACGAGCTCGTTGAAGAGCGCGAGCGAGGCCTTGCCAGAGACCGCGTACGGGTCCAGCACGGCACTTTCCGAATACTTCAGCACCAGCGACGGGTTGAGCCGGCTCATGTTGACCTGGCCCATCGACCAGCTCGAAAAGCTCCGCTCGCCGATCTCCTCGTAGCTGAGAAGCACCACGTCGGCATGGCGCTCGTCGCGCGCGATCCGGTGGTAGGTCTCGCTCACCGCGTCGCGCGCGCCTTCGAGCACCTGCAGGAAGATGCGCGCGTTCGAGCAGAAGCAAAGCACCCCGGTGATGCCCGAGCTTGGGTTGTGCTCCTTCGACTGGCGCAGGATGGTCGCGAGCGCATCGGCATCGACCGAGGCAGCCGCGCGGCTCGCGTACATGAGTCGGACCAGCATCGTCAGTCCTTCTTGGCGAGCAACGACAGGAATTCGCGGCGCAGGTTCGAGTCCTTCAGGAACGCACCGCGCATGACGCTGTTGGTCATCATCGCCTGATCGTCCTTGACCCCGCGCCAGGCCATGCAGAAGTGGTCGGCCTCCATCACGATGGCGAGGCCGTCGGGCTTGACGCGGTCCTGCAGCTCGTTGGCCAGCATCGTCACCGCCTCTTCCTGGATCTGCGGCCGGCTCATGATCCAGTCGCAGATGCGAACGTATTTCGACAGGCCGATCAGGTTCGAGTGCTCGTTCGGCAGCAGGCCGATCCAGACCTTGCCCAGGATCGGGCAGAGGTGATGCGAGCACGCGCTTCGCACCTTGATCGGGCCGACGATCATCAGCTCGTTGAGGCGCGACACGTTCGGAAACTCGGTCACCGCGGGCGCGGCCGTGTAGCGGCCGGCGAACACCTCGGTGATGAACATCTTGGCGACCCGCCGGGCGGTTTCATTGGTGTTGTGGTCGCTCTCGGTGTCGATCACGAGCGCGCGCAGCACCCCCTGCATCTGCTCCTCGACCTCGGCGCGGAGTTCGTCGAGCTCGCCGTCCTCGACGAAGCCAGAGATGTTGTCGTTGGCGTGATAGCGGCAGTTCGAGCCGATCAGCCGATAGCGGATCCGATCCGACGCCGGCAGCCGGGAGAGGTCGTCGCTTTCCTTGCGAAAGATCGGAGTGGGCTTGTCGCCGGCCATGGCAGGGTCAGGGGCGTCGGGGAAGGGAGCGTACCGCACTCGGTCGCACCCTCGCCGCGTCATAGACTTGCCACGTGACCGCCACTTCCCCGCCCGCCACGCTGCCGCTGGCGCGCCTTCTCGGTCATGCCGCGGACGCCGTGGCCGCCGTCCGGGCCGGGCGATCCCTCACCGACGCGCTCTCGCGCTGCCCGGCGGCGGCGCGTCCCGGCGCGCAGGCCCTCGCCTTCCATGCCCTGCGCGGACTGGGTGCGGCCGAGGTCGTGCGGCGCCAGCTTGCGCCGAAGACGCCGCCGCCCTTCACCGAGGCGCTGTTGCTGACCGCGCTGGCCCTGCTCTGGCCCTCGGAGGCGCCGCCCTATCCCGACCACACCCTCGTCGATCAGGCGGTCGCGGCGGGCCGTGCCCGCGCCGCGGCGAGCGCCGGATTCGTCAACGCCGTGCTGCGCCGCTTCGTCCGAGAGCGCGACATGCTCGTCGCGGCGGCGCTGGCCGATCCGCTCGCCCGCTTCAACCATCCGGTCTGGTGGCTCGACCGCTTGCGTGCCGACTGGCCCGACCGCTGGCAGGCGATCGCCGAGGCCGACAACCTTCACCCGCCCATGACCCTGCGCGTCAACGCCCGGCGCAGCAGCGCGGAGGCCTATGTCGGGACGCTTGCCGCGGCGGGCATCGTCGCGCGCGCGCTGGCGGGGAGCGCGGGCGGACCGGACGGCTTCCCGACGCACGCTGTCGTCCTCGAGCGACCCGTCCCCGTGACGCAGCTGCCCGGCTTCGCCAACGGCGTCGTCTCGGTCCAGGACGCAGCCGCTCAGCGCGCGGCGCCGCTCCTCCTCGCCGAGCCGCCGCCCGGCCGGATGCGCGTCCTCGACGCCTGCGCTGCGCCCGGCGGCAAGACGGCGCACCTGCTCGAGCTGGCCGACCTCGATCTGGTCGCGATCGACCGTGATCCCGTCCGGATCGTTCGCGTCGACGAGACGCTCGCCCGCCTCGGCCTCGCCGCCCGGACGCTGGTTGCCGACGCCGGCGAGCCGCAGGCGTGGTGGGACGGGCGCCCGTTCGACCGCATCCTCCTCGACGCTCCCTGCAGCGCCTCGGGCATCGTGCGCCGCCACCCCGACGTGCGCTGGCTGCGCCGTCCGGGCGACATCGCCGCGCTCGCCGCCACCCAGGACCGCCTGCTCGACGCCCTCTGGCCGCTGCTGGCGCCGGGCGGGCGGCTGCTCTACGCCACGTGCTCGGTGTTCCGGGCCGAAGGCCAGGACCGGATCGACGCTTTTTTGCAACGACAGGGCGACGCCGCCCTGGCCCGGCACCCGCCTTCGCCCGGGCAGCTGCTGCCGCTGGCCGACAATGACGCCATGCCATCGCCCGCTGCCGCCATCGGCGACGGCTTCTTCCTCGCCCTGATCGAGAAACGCCCCGCCCCGCCCGAGACCTCCAGCCGATGACCCGCCTGCCGCCGCACGGCTTTCTGCGCCGCCGCAGCGTGCTTCGCGCGCTCGGCGTCGCGGCGTCGCGGGCGGTCGTGCCGGCGACGCTGGGCGGCCTGTTTCAGGCGGGCCCGGCACTCGCCGCCGAAGCCGAGATCGCGACCTTCGAGGTCATCCGCGACGAGGACGGCGTCTTCCTCAACTTCGTCGTCGACTTCGAGCTCGGCAAGGCCGCCGACGACGCGCTCCTCAAGGCGGTGCCGCTCTTCTTCGTGGCCGAGGCCGAGATCTTTCGCGACCGCTGGTACTGGCGCGACCGCCGCGTCGCCCACGCCGTGCGGGTCTGGAAGATCGCGCTGCAGCCGCTCACGTCGACCTACCGCGTCACGACCGTCGGCGGCCTGAGCCAGAACTATCCGACCCACGCCGACGCGATCGCCGCGATCAGCCGCAGCGCTCGCTGGAAGATCGCCGAGACCGGCCAGCTCGAGGACGGCGCGCACCACTACCTCGAGTTCAACTACCGGCTCGACACCTCGCTCCTGCCGCGGCCGATGCAGATCGGCATCAGCGGCCAGCCCGACTGGCAGCTCCAGGTCAGGCGCACCCAGCGCATCAACTGATGGCCGACCCGCGCTCCGATGCGGGATCTTCCAGACCCGCGCTCATGCCCCGACGCAGTCGCTGGGCCTGGATCGTCTCGACCATCGCCGTGCTCGCCGCCGGCCTCGTGCTCGCGTTCCTGCTCTCGATCGCGACCAACAACCCGTCGCTCTACGAGCGCCACTACGTCTGGCTCTTCTGGGTCAACGTGGCACTCGCCAGCACGCTGGTGCTGGTCATCGTCGTCGCCGGCGTGCGCCTGCTCTGGCGCGTCTCGCGCGGGCGCTTCGGCAGCCGGCTCCTGCTCAAGCTCGCGGCGATCTTCGCGCTCGTCGGCGTCGTGCCGGGCGTGCTGATCTACGCGGTGAGCTACCAGTTCGTGTCGCGCTCGATCGAGAGCTGGTTCGACGTCAAGGTCGAAGGCGCGCTTGACGCCGGCCTGAACCTCGGCCGCGGCACGATCGAGGCGATCGTCTCCGACCTGGCGACGAAGACGCGCCTGGCGGCCGAGCGCCTCGGCGAGAACGCGTCGTCGGCCGAGCCGCTTTCGCTCGAGCGCCTGCGCGAACAGCTTTCGGCGCGCGAGATCGCGGTCGTCGGCAGCGCCGGGCAGACGCTGCTCGCGACCGGCACGTCCACCTCCGGCCTGATGCCCGAGCGCGTCTCGGCGCAGATGCTGAAGCAGGCGCGCACCCAGCGCGTCGTCAGCCAGGCCGAGGGGCTCGACGAGGACCCGGGCGCCACCGGCAGCACGGCCCGCGCGCGCGCCGTCGCGATCATCCCGAGCAGCAACTTCTCGCTCGGCGAGCAGGAGCGCTTCCTCGTCGTCACGCAGGCGATCTCGCCGACGCTCGCCGCCAACGCGCTCGCCGTCACCAACGCCTATGCCGAGTACCAGCAGCGCGCGCTCGCACGCTCGGGCCTGCGCAAGATGTACATCGGCACGCTGACGCTCGCGCTCGTGCTCGCCGTCTTCGGTGCCTTGCTCCTCGCGATCGCGCTCAGCAACCAGCTCGCGCAACCGCTGCTGCTGCTCGCCGAAGGCGTCGCCCAGGTCGCGCGCGGCGACTTCCGCTCGAAGTCGGTGTTCGCCTCGCGCGACGAGCTCGGCGGCCTCACGCGCTCGTTCGCCGAGATGACCGAGCAGCTGTCGGATGCCCGCGAGCTGGTTCACAGGAGCGTCACCCAGGTCGAGGGCGCGCGCGCGAACCTGCAGACGATCCTCGACAACCTCACTGCCGGCGTCATCGTCTTCGACCGCCACGGTGCGATCGACACCGTCAACCCGGGCGCGACGCGGATCCTGCGACTGCCGCTTTCGGCCTATCGCGGCCGCCGTCTCGACGAGGTCAACGGCCTCGGCGGCTTCGCGCAGTCGGTGTGGCAGCGCTTCGAGCTGCACGCGACGAGCCCCGAGGCCGGCGAGCGCGACCACTGGCAGGACTCGTTCGACCTGCAGATCGGCGGCCCCGACTTCGCCGGGCGCGAGCGCGACTCGATCACGCTCCTCGTGCGCGGGGCGGCGATGCCGCAAGGAGCGCGGCTGATGGTCTTCGACGACATCACCGAGCTCGTCTCGGCGCAGCGCGTCGAGGCCTGGAGCGAGGTCGCGCGCCGGCTCGCGCACGAGATCAAGAACCCGCTCACGCCGATCCAGCTCTC
>JBDTJD010000226.1:0-4157 GCA_039935975.1 Caldimonas sp. | reverse complement strand
AAGAAGAGACGCAGGTCGTCGATGCCGTAGCGCAGCATCGCGAGGCGATCGATTCCCGAGCCGAACGCGAAGCCGATCACCTTCTCCGGATCGAACCCCATGTTGCGCACGACCTGCGGATGCACCTGGCCCGAGCCCGAGACCTCGAGCCAGCGACCGGCGAGCGGGCCGCTCTCGAACATCAGGTCGATTTCGGCGCTCGGTTCGGTGAACGGGAAATAGCTCGGCCGAAAGCGCAGCTTCAGCTCGCTCGTCTCGAAGAACGCCTGCATGAAGGCGAGGTAGACCGCCTTCAGGTCGCGAAAGCTCACGTCCTCGCCGAGCCAGAGCCCCTCGACCTGATGGAACATCGGCGAATGGGTCGCGTCGTTGTCGACCCGGAACGTGCGGCCGGGGGCGATCACGCGCACGTCGGGCATCGTCGCCGCGCCGGCGTGCTTCCTGGCATGCGCCTGCGCGTGCCGGATCTGCATCGGCGAGGTGTGCGGCCTCAGGTTGAGCAAGCGTCCTTGGTCGTCTCTCGCGTCGACGTAGAACGTGTCCTGCATCGAGCGTGCCGGATGGTTGTCGGGATTGTTGAGCGCGGTGAAGCTGAACCAGTCGGTCTCGATCTCCGGGCCGTCGGCGACCTCGAAGCCGAGCGACGCGAAGATCGCCTCGATCCGCTCGAGCGCAAGGCTGACCGGATGCAGTCCGCCTCGGCCGCGCCACCGGCCGGGCAAGCTGACGTCGAGCGCCTGCGCCGCGAGCTGCTGCTCGAGCTCAGCCTCGGCCATCGCCGAACGACGTGCGCCCAGTCCCGCGTCGATCGCCTGCTTGGCCGCATTGATCTCGGCGCCACGCGCCTTCTTGTCCTCGGGCGAAAGGGCACCGAGCGCCTTCAGCTGCGCCGTGACGACGCCATTCCTGCCGAGGTAGCGGGCCTTGGCGTCTTCGAGCTCGGCAGGCGTTGACGCTCCGGCGAACTCGGCCAGGGCGCTCTCGACCACCGATTGCAGATCGTTCATCGTGGGGCGACGGGAGACCGGCGACGGCGTGCCGGCGGGCCGGGCCCGCGCATCGCGGCGCCGGCCCGGGTCAGCTTCAGGACAGGTGCGGACGCACCTTCTCGACGACGGCGCTGAACGCCGCCGGGTCGTGAACGGCCATGTCGGCCAGGACCTTGCGGTCGAGGTCGATCTGGGCCTTCTTCAGGCCGGCCATGAACTTGCTGTACGTGACGCCGAGGCCGCGGGTCGCCGCGTTGATGCGGGCGATCCAGAGCTGGCGGAAGACGCGCTTCTTGGTGCGGCGGTCGCGATAGGCGTATTGCCCAGCGCGCATGACCGCTTCCTTGGCAATGCGAAAGACGTTCTTGCGGCGGCCGCGGAAGCCCTTGGCGAGGGCGAGAACTTTCTTGTGGCGGGCACGCGCGGTGACGCCGCGTTTGACGCGAGGCATGTGGAACTCCTTCGGAAATTACGAGATCGACGACCGGTCAGAGACCGGCGAACGGCAGCATCTGCGCCATGTGGCCCATGTTGGTCTTGTCGACCGTCACGGTGCCGCGCAGGTGGCGCTTGGTCTTGGTCGACTTCTTCGTCAGGATGTGGCGCTTGAACGCCTGGCCGCGCTTGACGGTGCCGCCCGGGCGAACCCGGAAGCGCTTCGCCGCGCTCTTCTTCGTCTTCATCTTGGGCATGACTGCTCCTTCTTCGTACGCTGCTGTCAGGCGCCGCCGGGGATTCCCGTCGTCTTGCAAGCCTGCAGCCGCTTCTTGCAGCCGAGCGACGCGCGCTCGACCGTATTGCTCTCTGTCTTCGCTCTACTTCCGCTTCGGTGCCAGGACCATGATCATCTGCCGACCCTCGAGCTTGGGCATGTGCTCGACGACCGAGACGTCGGCCAGCTCGTCTCGGATCCGCTCCAGCAGGCGCATGCCGATGTCCTGGTGCGTGATCTCGCGGCCACGGTAGCGCAGCGTCACCTTGCCTTTGTCGCCGTCTTCCTCGATGAAGCGGCGCAGGTTCCTCATCTTGATGGTGTAGTCGCCCTCGTCGGTACCCGGGCGGAACTTGACTTCCTTGACCTCGATGACCTTCTGCTTCGCCTTCGCCTCGGCCGCGCGCTTCTGCTCCTGGTACTTGAACTTGCCGTAGTCCATCAGCCGGCAGACCGGTGGATCGGCCTGGGCGACGATCTCGACGAGATCGACGTCCTGCTCGCCGGCCAGACGCAGCGCATCGGCGATCGGGACGATGCCCAGAGGTTCGTTCTCGGGTCCGTTCAGGCGGACTTCAGGTGCGAGGATTTCCCGGTTGAGCCGGTGCTTGCGCTCGGCGTTGGGTTGACGGCGGTCAGCGAAAGTAGCGATGTGAAATGCCTTTCATCGAGCCCCAGGCGAAGGCCCTTCAACGAACAAAGCGCGCCCGACGTCCGAATATCGCTTCGGATCTGGGGCTTTCAAGCCTTTCGGGCGATGTCGTCCAGGAGCTTCGCGGCGAAGTCGTCCGGCGGCATCGTGCCAAGGTCGAGATTGCCCCGGGCGCGAACGGAAATGGTTCCGCTTGCCTTTTCCTTGTCTCCGACGACGAGGATGTACGGAACCTTCTGCAATGAATGCTCGCGTATTTTATAGGTGATTTTCTCGTTGCGCAAATCGCTTTGCACCCTAAGTCCTTGTTTTTGCAGCGTTTTGACCACCTCGGCGGCGTAGTCGGCCTGGTTTTCGCTGATGTTGAGCACGCTCGCCTGCACCGGTGCCAGCCAGGCCGGCATGGCGCCGCCCCAGTGCTCCAGGAGGATGCCGATGAAGCGCTCGAAGCT
The DNA here is from genome assembly GCA_039935975.1 of Caldimonas sp. Taxonomy (GTDB): domain Bacteria; phylum Pseudomonadota; class Gammaproteobacteria; order Burkholderiales; family Burkholderiaceae_C; genus Schlegelella_A. The sequence goes on along the minus strand of JBDTJD010000226.1, from coordinate 1,352 downwards.
GCCCACGATCGCCCGGTGCAGCATGACCGGGAAGGCCCGTCCGCTCGTCTCGGTGACGTAGTCGCCGCCCAGACGCTCGGCCGTGTTGTAGTCGACCTGCATCGTGCCGAGCTGCCACTCCCGGCCGATGGCGTCCTTCAGCGTGTATTCGATCTTCGGACCGTAGAAAGCGCCCTCGCCCGGCGAGATCTTGAACTCGCAGCCCGAGCGCCGGAGCGCCTCCATCAGCGCGTACTCGGCCTTGTCCCAGAATTCGTCCGAGCCGACGCGGTGCTCCGGCCGCGTCGCGACCTTGTAGATGATCTCGGTGAAGCCGAAGTCCGCGTAGACCTTCTGCAGTTGCGCCGTGTAGGCCACGCACTCGTCGAAGATCTGGTCCTCGGTGCAGAAGATGTGGCCATCGTCCTGCGTGAAGCCGCGCACGCGCATGATCCCGTGCATCGAGCCGCTTGGCTCGTTGCGATGGCACTGGCCGAACTCGCCGTAGCGAAGGGGCAGCTCGCGGTAGCTGCGCAGGCTCGACTTGAAGATCAGCACGTGGCCGGGGCAGTTCATCGGCTTGAGGGCGTAGTCGCGCTTCTCCGATTCCGTCGTGAACATGTTCTCGCGGTAGTTCTGCCAGTGGCCGGTCTTCTCCCAGAGGCTGCGATCGAGAAGCTGCGGACTCTTCACTTCCTGGTAGCCCGTGGCGACGTAGACGTCTCGCATGTAGCGCTCGACCGCCTGCCAGAGCTGCCAGCCCTTGGGATGCCAGAAGACGACGCCGGGCGCGACCTCGTCGATATGGAACAGGTCGAGTTCGCGGCCGAGCTTGCGGTGATCGCGCTTTTCCGCCTCCTCGAGCATCCTCAGGTAGTTCTGCAGCTCGTCCTTGGTCGCCCAGGCCGTGCCGTAGATGCGCTGGAGCATCTCGTTGCGATGGTCGCCGCGCCAGTAGGCGCCCGCGACCTTCATCAGCTTGAAATGCTTCAGCTTGCCCGTGCTCGGCACATGCGGGCCGCGGCACAGATCCTCGAACGCGCCTTCGCGATAGAGCGACACCTCCTGTCCCGCCGGAATCGCGCCGATGATCTCCGCCTTGTACGCCTCGCCCATCGCGTTGAAGTGCGCCACCGCCTCGTCGCGGGGCAGGACGCGTCGCGTCACCTTCTCGTCTCGCCTGGCGAGCTCGGTCATCTTCGCTTCGATGGCGGCGAGGTCCTCGGGCGTGAAGGGGCGCTTGTAGGCGAAGTCGTAGTAGAAGCCGTTCTCGATCACCGGACCGATCGTCACCTGCGCCTCAGGAAAGAGTTCTTTCACCGCATAGGCAAGCAGGTGCGCCGTCGAGTGGCGGATCAGCTCGAGGCCGTCGG
>JBDTJD010000225.1:0-2541 GCA_039935975.1 Caldimonas sp. | reverse complement strand
ACGCGCTTCAACTCATCGACGTTGCCGATGTAGAGCAGCGACGGCAGTGGCCGGAACATCTTGTTGACCCAGAGGCCGATGTCGGTCGAGCCGCCGAGGATGCACGAGTCGGGTCTGGCCAGTCGCTCGGCAGCGAACGCGTCGACCGTGCGCGGCGCAACCAGCTCGGCGCCATTCGCGTCGCCGTGGCGAAAGGTCTCCTGACTGCGCATCGCCTCGAGCGCGGCGACGACGGGCGCGCTGGCGAACGGCGCCGCGGGAAGATCGAACATGCGCTCGCCGGCGTCGAGGATCGGCCGGTAGCCGGTGCAGCGGCAGAGGTTGCCCGAGAGCTCGTCGGCGAGTGCCTGGCGCGTCGGCCGCGTGCCGCGTGCGCCGTGGTGCTGGTACGCAGCCCACAGCGACATCACGAAGCCCGGCGTGCAGAAACCGCACTGCGAGCCATGGCAGTCGACCATCGCCTGCTGCACGGGATGCAGCCCGGCCGGGGTCGCCAGGTCCTCGACGGTAAAGAGCGCCTTGCCGTCGAGCGTCGGCAGGAACTGGATGCATGCGTTGGCACTGCGCAGGCGCAGGCCATCGACAGTGTCGGGCGTCGGTGCTGCGCCCTCGGGCCCGAGCTCGGCGATCACGACGGTGCAGGCGCCGCAATCGCCTTCGTTGCAGCCCTCCTTGCTGCCGGTGCAGCGCGCGTCCTCGCGCAGCCAGTCGAGAACGGTGCGGGTGGTGGAGGCGTTGTCGATTTCGACAATCGCGCCGCGGTGAAAGAAGCGGATCGGGCGTGTCGCCATGGTGCTGCCGATGGTATACAGCGTTTCGCATGCCACTTCCGCTGTCCGCGTCGATGCCCGCGCCGATGCCCGCGCCTCGCTCGGCGGAGGGCACGCGCATCGCCTTGCACGGCGACCTGCTCGACTTCACCGGCGAGCCGGCCTGGGGGGAGACCGATTGCGCCGACGTGCGCTTGCGCCGCGACCACTGGCTGCTGGTCCAGGGCGGCCGCATCGTCGCGGCTCAGGCCGAAGCGCCCGGCGAAGGCTGGATGCGGCACGACCACGGCGGCCGTCTGATCCTGCCGGGCTTCATCGACACGCACGTCCACAGCCCCCAGATCGACGTCATCGCCAGCTACGGCACCGAGCTGCTCGACTGGCTCGAGACGCACACCTTTCCGGCCGAGGCGCTGCACGCCGACATCGACCACGCCCGTGCCGCAGCCGCGCACTTCCTCGACGCCCTCGTCGCCCACGGCACGACCTCGGCGGCCGTGTTCCCGACCGTCCACGCCCACTCGGCCGACGCGCTGTTCGCGGCGGCCGAGGCGCGCGGCATGCGGGTCATCGCCGGCAAGGTGCTGATGGACCGCAACGCACCCGCGTCCCTGTGCGACGACGTCGCCACGGCCGAGCGCGAAATGGAAGCGCTGATCGCGAAGTGGCACGGGCGCGCGCGCCTGGCCTACGCCGTCACCGTGCGCTTCGCGCCGACCAGCTCGCGCGCGCAGCTGGCGCTCGCCGGGAGCCTGTGCCGCGCCGATCCGAGCCTGTACATGCAGACCCACATCGCCGAGAACCGGGCCGAGGTGCGCTGGGTGCACGAGCTCTTTCCCGAGGCGCGCAGCTACCTCGATGTCTATGCCGATGTCGGCCTCCTGCACTCGCGCAGCGTCTTTGCGCACGGGATCTGGCTCGACGATGCCGATCGCGCCGCGCTCGCCGACGCCGGCGCGCAGATCGCGCATTCGCCGTCCTCGAACCTCTTTCTCGGCAGCGGGCTGTTCGGCTGGCGCGGCGCCGAGACCGCGGGCGTGAACGTCAGCCTGGCGAGCGACGTCGGCGGCGGCACGAGCCTGTCGATGCTGAGGAACATGGCCGACGCCTACAAGATCCAGGCGCTCGCCGGCGAGCGGCTCACGGCGTGGAAGGCGCTCCATGCCGCGACGCGCGGCGCGGCTCTGGCGCTCGGCCTCGACGACGAGATCGGCTCGCTCGAGCCGGGCCGGGTTGCCGACGTCTGCGTCTGGGACGAAGCCGTCGGCCCGGTCGCGACAAGGCGAGCCTCCGTGGCCCGCACCTTGCATGAGCGGGTCTTCGCATGGATGACGCTGGCCGACGAGCGCAACCTGGTCGAGGCCTTCGTGGCAGGGCATTCCTCGTATCGACGGACGGCCGCGCCTCGCTCAGAATGATCCACGCCGCGCCATGACCCTCCGCCTCGAGCTCGTCGACATCAGCAAGCAGTACCCGGCCGTCAAGGCGAACGACCGGGTGAGCCTGCGTGTCGCGCCGGGCGAGATCCACGCCGTCCTCGGCGAGAACGGCGCCGGCAAGTCGACGCTGATGAAGATCATCTACGGCGCCGTCCGCCCCGACGAAGGCGAGATCCGATGGGACGGTCAGGTGGTGCAGGTTGCTTCGCCGTCCGAGGCCAGGAAGCTCGGCATCAGCATGGTCTACCAGCACTTCAGCCTGTTCGACACGCTGACGGCGGCCGAGAACGTCTGGCTCGGCCTCGACAAGTCGCTGTCGCTCGCCGACGTCA
>JBDTJD010000224.1:0-3503 GCA_039935975.1 Caldimonas sp. | reverse complement strand
GTCGACTCGCTCGCATCGAGTGGCGACGAGTTCGCGCGGGCCGCGTCCTTGTGGCTGAGGATGATCGACCCTTCGGGCGTGACCCTGGCGGCCGACTTCCGCGAGCAGCTCGCCCAGGCGGCGATGGCGACGCGCGACCCGCGGGTGTACGCGCTGGCCTTCAAGACCTGCCGGGCTGCGCCCGAGGGGGGCGGCTGCGCGCTGCTGAGCGCCAGGCGCTGGGCCCAGATCGATATCGACAACGGCGAGCCGTGGCTCTTTGTCGCCAACGAGGCGATGGCGCGCAAGGACCGGGAGCAGGCCGACGAAGCCCTCTTTCGTCTCGGCGCGGCGGCGCGCGTCGAAGACCGGTACTTCGCGATCGCCGGCCTGCTCGCCGGGCGCGCCGGCGAAAAGGACACCGGCCTCCTCGCGGCGCACGAGCTCGCCCTCGAGTCGCTCGGCGGCATGGCGGCGCAGGCCACGCCGCCGCTCCAGAGCGTCCTGACGGCGTGTCGCGGCCCATCGCTGGTCGACGCCAACCGGCGCCAGCGTTGCGACGCCGTGGCTTCGGCCCTGGCCGAGCGCTCGGACACCCTGCTGTACGCGTCCATCGGCGCGGCGATGGGGCGCCGCCTCGGCTGGTCGCCGGCGCGCACCGACGCGATCGCGGCGCTCTCGAGCGCGAGCACCCAATCGCTGTTCACGCGCGAGGCTGATCCGCAGCAGTGGTCCTGCGCTCGCGTCGCGAGCATGCTCGAGCGCTTTGCTCGCCAGGGCGCCGTCGGCGAGGTCCGGTTCGCGCGAGAGTGGATCGAGGCGAGCGGCAGCACGGTCGAGGCCTACGCCGCCGGGGAAGCCGAACGGCGTCGGCGCCGTGCCGATGACCTGGCGCGATCAGCGAACACATCGGTGCTCGCAGCGGCACTGGCCGCCAGCGAGGCGAGCTTCTCCGAGCGATAGCGCGGCGCGCGCGTTCGGCGGCTGCTCTGCGAAGATGCCGCATGACTTCGAGTCGGACGCTTCGCAGGACCGGTGCGGTCATCGTTCTGGTTGTCGGGGTCGCGGCGCTCGTCGCTTTTTTGCTTCACCGGAACGTGCCCGTATTGCGTGAGCCTCGCTCAAGTGCAGCGGCCGTGCTGCAGCAGCGCATTCTTGGTCTTGCGGCCGCGCCTGCTGCGTCCGGCGCATCCGTTCCAGTCGCGTCGGAGGCCGGCCATGGCCCCGACGAGCACGAGATTTGTGGCGTCGGCTGGTTCAACATCGAAGGCGACAAGCCCAGCGTGCTCGACGTCGTCCGGATCGGCAGGCAGATCGATCTGCCGACCGGTCGACGACAGACGGTCGACGCCTTGCGCGACGACAAGAACGATCGAGCGCAGGCCATGGCTGTGCTGCTCGCCGGCCTCGGCAACGAAGATCACGAGTTCTCTTTCGACCTGATCGGCCGGCTCGCCGACATTGCCTCACGCAGCATGGATCCCGTCCTGTACGGCTTCGTGCTGCGCACGTGCGGTCACGTCAGATCGAAGGATTCGAGCTGCCGACTCTTGAGCCCCGCGCAGTGGGCCCGGCTCGATCCAGGCAACGCCGCTCCCTGGTTCGAGCTGCTCGCCAGTGCGGTCGCCGCGCGCGACGCGGCCGCTCGCAGCGAAGCCCTGCATCGCATTGCGAGCTCGGATCGCAACGTCGGCTACGAAGGCGTCATGCCGCGTGTGATCCTCGACCATGCACCGGCGGGGGACCACGGTGCTTTGATCGCTTCGCTTCTCGGCGTGGAAGCTGTCGGCATCGAGGCCGCTTGGGTTCGTTACTACCCTGCAGTCACGTCGAGCTGCAGCAGCATCGCGTTGACGGACGCCAATCGGCGACAGATCTGCTCGGCGGTCGCCGAACTCCTGGTCGAACGCTCGGGCGACAGACTGGACCAAGCGGTCGGAGTCAAGCTGGGCGAGAGTCTCGGCTGGCCGACCGACAGGACCGATCGACGACGGGGCGAGTCCCAGGCCTACTTTGGAGCCCTGGCCCACTCGTTCACAGCCGATGAAGACCTGGCGTGCACCACGGTGCGGCGCAATCTCGACTCGTTTCGCGCGCAGGCCGATTCCGGGGATGTCGGCAGGCAGAGGCGCTGGATCGCGGCGTCGGGTCGTACGGCCGAGGAGTTCACCGCCCTCGGGCGGAAGCAGCGCGAAGCGATGGTGGAATCGAGGTCGCGCCAGGAGCGGGAGGGAGCCGCTGCGGCGTCATCTTCTCCAGCCAGCGTTGCCGCGCGGTGAGCTCGCTCAGCCCGTATTGCGCAACCCCGCCGCCAGCCCGTTGATCGAGATGTGGATCCCGCTCTGCACGCGCCCCAGCCCGGCGTCGTTCTTGCGGCTCGCGCGATAGCGCCGCATCAGCTCGACCTGAAGGTGGTTGAGCGGATCGAGATACGGGAAGCGGTGCTCGATCGATCGCGCCAGCGCCGGGTTCGAGGCAAGCCGGTCCTTCTCGCCGGTGATGAGCGCCAGCGCCGCGCTCGTGCGTTCCCACTCGGCCTCGATGCGGGCGAAGATCCTGCGGCCGAGCCTGCGATCCTCGACCAGCGCAGCGTAGCGGGCGGCGATCGCCATGTCGCTCTTGGCGATGACCATGTCGAGGTTCGAGATCAAGGTGGTGAAGAACGGCCACTCGATCGCCATCCGGCGCAGCAGCGCGAGCCGCTTTGCTCGCTCGCCTTCGCCGAGGTACGCCTCGATGCCGAGGCCGAAGCCGTACCAGCCAGGCAAGGCGACGCGGCACTGGCCCCAGCTGAAGCTCCAGGGGATGGCGCGCAGGTCCTCGATCGCCTGGGTCGCCTTGCGAGAGGCCGGGCGCGAGCCGATGTTGAGCTCGGAGATCTCGCGGATCGGCGTTGCACTGAAGAAGTAGTCGGTGAAGCCCGGCGTCTCGTAGACGAGGGCGCGATAGGCCGCCATGCTCGCCGCGCTAATCGCGGCGGCTGCGTCGAGAAAGCTCCTGGGCGCGCTGCGCGTGGGCTTGAGCAGCGTCGCCTCGAGCGTCGCGGCGACGAGCGTCTCGAGATTGCGCCGGCCGATCTCGGGCTGGGCGTACTTCGAGGCGATCACCTCGCCTTGTTCTGTCAGGCGGATCTGGCCGTTCACCGTGCCAGGCGGCTGCGCCAGGATTGCCTGGTAGCTCGGGCCGCCGCCGCGGCCGACCGTGCCGCCGCGGCCGTGGAAGAGTCGCAGCGTCACGGGATGCGATTCGCGCAGCTCGTCGAACAGGGCGACCAGCGCGATCTCGGCGCAGTAGAGCTCCCAGTTGCTCGTGAACGCGCCGCCGTCCTTGTTGCTGTCGCTGTAGCCGATCATCACGTCCTGCTCGGCGCCCGAGCGCTGGATCAGTTCGGCGATGCCGGGCAGCGCGTAGTACTCGCGCATGATCGTCGCCGCGCTGCGCAGATCGCCGATGGTCTCGAAGAGCGGGGAGACGATCAGGACGGTCGTGGCGCCGTCGTCGAGCGTGCCACGGAAAAGCCCGGT
>JBDTJD010000223.1:0-3744 GCA_039935975.1 Caldimonas sp. | reverse complement strand
CAGGCCAGTGAATGGCGCGCGCAGGGACGTGCCGTCTGGCTGGTGAGCGTGATCGAGACCTGGGGCTCGGCGCCACGCCCACCCGGCGCGCTCCTGGCGATGCGCGACGACGGCGTCGTGGTCGGCTCGGTCTCCGGCGGCTGTGTCGAAGACGACCTCATCGATCGCGTCAGGAAGGGCGAGCGCGTCGCCACGCCCTCGCTCGTCACCTACGGCGTGAGCAAGGAGGAGGCGGCGCGCTTCGGCCTGCCCTGCGGCGGCAACCTGCGCCTGGTCCAGGAGCCCCTCCTCGATACCGGCTGGATCACCGAGGTGCTCGATCGCACGGAGCGCCACGAGCTGGTCGCCCGCGTCGTCGATCTCGAAAGCGGCGCCGTCCGCGTCGAGCCGGCGCGCCGCGGCGAGGCCTTCCGCTACGACGGCAAGACGATGCGCGCGCTCTACGGCCCGCGCTGGCGCATGCTCGTGATCGGAGCCGGCCAGCTGTCGCGCTCGCTCGCGCAGATGGCGCTCGGCCTCGACTTCGAGGTGATCGTCTGCGATCCGCGCGAGGAATACAGCCTTGCCTGGGACGTGCCGGGAACGACGTTCAGCAAGGCGATGCCCGACGACCTGGCGATCGAGCTGCGCCTCGATCCGCACACCGCCGTCGTCGCCGTCACCCACGACCCGAAGCTCGACGACCTCGCGCTCCTGGAAGCGCTGAAGTCGCCGGCCTTCTACGTAGGCGCGCTCGGCTCGCGCGGCAACACCGAAAAGCGCAAGGAGCGCCTCGCCCTCTTCGACCTGAGCGCTGCCGAGATCGCGCGCCTGCACGGCCCGATCGGCCTCGACATCGGCAGCAAGACACCGGCGGAGATCGCCGTTGCGATCCTGGCCGAGGTCGTTGCCGTCAAGAACGGCGTCGTCGTCACGCAGAAGAAGCCGACGGCGGCGGCCGCCGCGGCGTGATCCGCTGGCTGAAAGGCGCGGGCGATCCCCTGCCCGAGCCCGAGGAGGCCGAGCCGCCCGGCAGCGAGGTGGCCGGCCTGCTCGCCGCCGGCGGCGAACTCACCTCGAGCCGGCTGACCGAGGCGTACTCGAAAGGGATCTTCCCCTGGTTCGGAGAGGGACAGCCGATCCTCTGGTGGTCGCCCGATCCTCGCATGGTGCTGCTGCCGGCGGAGTTCCGTCTGAGCCGCTCGCTCAGGAAGACGCTGCGCCATTTCATCGCCTCACCGACGGCCGAGCTGCGCATCGACAGCGCGACCGAGCGCGTCATCGAGCGCTGCGCATCGACGCCGCGCGGCGGCCAGGACGGCACCTGGATCGTCGCCGAGATGATCGCCGCCTACCAGGCCTGGCATGCCGAGGGCCACGTTCACAGCTTCGAAACCTGGGTCGACGGCGAGCTCGTCGGAGGCCTCTACGGCGTGAGCCTCGGCCGGATGTTCTTCGGCGAGTCGATGTTCGCGCAGCGTACCGATGCCTCGAAGATCGCGCTCGCCGCACTCGTCGCCTTCTGCCGTGCCCGGGACATCGAGACCATCGACTGCCAGCAGCGCACCGTCCACCTCGCGTCGCTCGGCGGCCGCGAGATCCCGAGGCGCGACTTTCGCCTGCGCCTCGGCGCGGCTCTGGCGCACGTCGACGTGGTCGATTGGTCCTATGATTTGCGACTGTGGGAGCAGATCGGCGTGGCGTGACGAGAGCCTGGCCATCCGCCCCCGAGGACACCCGCCCGTGACCCATCCGAAGGAACTACCGCTCGCGTCGCTGCAGTTCTATGCCACGGCGCCCTATCCGTGCAGCTACCTCGCGGGCCGGATGGCGAGATCGCAGGTCGCCACGCCGAGCCACCTGATCCATGCCGACGCCTATTCGGGCCTGGTCGCCAACGGCTTCCGGCGCAGCGGCATGTTCACCTATCGCCCCTATTGCGATGGCTGCCGCGCCTGCATGCCGCTGCGCGTGCCGGTCGCGACCTTCGAGCCGACACGCAGCCAGCGGCGGGCGCGCCGCGCGCACGGCCATCTCGAGGCGCGTGTGCTGCGCCTCGGCTTCGTCGCCGAACACTATCAGCTCTATCTGCGCTACCAGGCGGGCCGGCACGTCGGTGGCGGCATGGACCACGACTCGATCGACCAGTACACCCAGTTCCTGCTGCAGAGCCGGGTGAACTCGCGCCTGGTCGAGTTCCGCGAGCCGGGTGCCGACGGCCTCGGCGCTCTCAAGATGGTCTCTATCCTGGACGTCCTGAACGACGGTCTGTCCGCGGTCTACACCTTCTTCGAGCCCGAGCCCAGGACGAGCTACGGCACCTACAACGTGCTCTGGCAGATCGAGCAGACGCGCCAGCTCGGCCTGCCCCACGTCTATCTCGGCTACTGGATCGACGGCAGCGGCAAGATGGCCTACAAGGCCCAGTTCGGTCCCCACGAGCTTCTCGTCGGCGGCGAGTGGCGTGCCGCGACCGCTGCGGCGATGGAGGTCTAGCGATGGAGTTCGACGTCACCCGCGAGCAGTGGGTCGATCGCTTCACGATGCACCTGAGCCAGCTCGAGGTCGGTGCCGAGCCCGACGACTTCCTGGCGCTGGCACACCGCCTCTACGAAAGCCACGGCCACCTCGATCCGGCGACGGTCGCGGCCGCCCAGATCGCGGTCCCGCCCGACGACCGCGCGGAAGGCGGGGCGGGCAGACCTCCTGCGCCGGAACTGGCGCAGTCGCGCTTCGAGCGCACCGAGCGCATCCCGGTGGAACGTCTCACGACCGGCGGCGACTACGTCCGCGACAACGAAGAGTGGATCGCACGCTGCCTGCGCCGCGTGCTCGAGCTCGATCCGATCATCCGGGCCGACGAGGCGCAACGGTCGGTCAGCGAGCTTGCCGGCCTCGAACGCTGGCGACTGATGAAGCCCGAGGCCGCGGCCGATCAGCTCTACACGCCGATCCGGCCGAGCACCTGAGTGAGGGTTCGGGCGCCGACGGTCGCGGACCGGGCATGGCCGCGATACGTCTTCTGGGGCGGCCTCGTCGTGATCGCCAGCGTCTGGTTCCTGACGCTCGACGCGCGCCACCTGCTCCGCTCCGACGAGGGGCGTTATGCCGAGATCGCCCGGGAGATGGTCGCGACCGGCGACTGGGTGACGATCCGCTACAACGGCATCAAGTACTTCGAGAAGCCGCCGTTCCAGATGTGGATGACGGCATTCGCCTTCGAGGCCTTCGGCATCGGCGAATGGCAGGCGCGGCTCTGGGTTGCGCTGAGCGGCGCGTTCGGCCTGGTCGTCATGGTGATCGCTGCGCGGCGCTGGTTCGGCCCGGCCGTCGCGATGCTCTCGGGCGCCGTGCTGCTCGCGGCACCGGGCTGGAACCTCGGCAGCCACTTCAATTCGCTCGACATGGGTGTATCGGCCGCGCTGACCGGGGTGCTCGCGGGCGTGCTGATGGCGCAGCATCCGTCGGCGTCGTCGGCATCACGGCGCCGCTGGATGTGGTTTGCCTGGGCCTCGATGGCGGTCGCCGTGCTGACCAAAGGACTGATCGGCATCGCCCTGCCCGGGCTCGTGCTCGTCCTCTACAGCGCGATCGCCCGCGATCTCGCGATCTGGCGCCGCATCCACATCGCGAGCGGTGCGCTCGTCCTGCTCGCGATCGCCGCGCCCTGGTTCGTGCTGATCTCCCTGCGCAATCCCGAGTTCGCGCACTTCTTCTTCATCCACGAGCATTGGCAGCGCTACCTGTCGAACGTGCACCGGCGGG
>JBDTJD010000222.1:0-5699 GCA_039935975.1 Caldimonas sp. | reverse complement strand
TTTCACACGACGAGGTCGTGCATGGCAAGGGCTCGCTGCTGACGCGCATGCCGGGCGACGAGTGGCGCCAGTTCGCCAACCTGCGCGCGCTCTTCGGCCTGATGTGGACGCATCCGGGCAAGAAGCTAATCTTCATGGGTGGCGAATTCGGACAGCGCCGCGAGTGGACGCACGAAGGCGAGCTCGAATGGTGGGCGGCTGCGATGCCGGGCCACGCCGGCGTGAAGCGATGGGTCGCCGACCTGAATCGCGTCTACCGCGCCGAGCCGGCGCTGCACGAGCTCGACTTCTCGCCGGAAGGTTTCGAGTGGATCGAAAGTCACGACGCGGCGCACAGCGTCGTCGCCTTCCTGCGCAAGCCGGCGAGCGGCGACCCGGTGCTCGTCGTCTGCAACCTGACGCCGGTGCAACGCGAGGGCTACGCCGTGGGCGTGCCCGAGGCCGGCTTCTGGCGCGAGCTGATCAACAGCGACGCCGAGGCGTACGGGGGCAGTGGCGCCGGCAACCTCGGCGGCGTAGCTTCTTGCGCGGTGCCGGCGCAGGGACGCGAGCATTCGCTGGCGCTGACCTTGCCGGCACTCTCGACGCTGATGCTCAAGCTTGCCGCGCGATGACGCGGGCGCGCCGGATCTCGGGAGGGGTATCGCCGTGACGCGCATCGGCCGTGCCGACGGTCGCATGCGTGCGGTGGTCGACGCCGTGCGTCCGTCGATCGACGGCGGGCGCTTCGCCGCCAAGCGCGTCGTCGGCATCGACATGGTGGTCGAGGCCGATTGCTTCACCGACGGGCATGACGGCCTGCGCGTCATGCTTCGGTGGCGTGCCGAAGGCGACGAGCGCTTTGCCGAGACAGAGATGGCGGCGCTGGGCAACGACGTCTGGCGCGGCAGCTTTCCCCTGCGCGCGGTCGGGCGCTACGGCTACACGGTCGCCGCCTGGGTCGATCATTTCCTCTCCTGGCGGCTCGAGCTCGAGCGCCGTGTCGACGCCGACGACATCCGCATCGCCGCACAGGTCGGCGCCGTGCTGATCGAAGACGCCAGCCGGCGGGCACAGGGCGCCGACCGAAAGGCCCTGCTCGCCTGGTCGGCGCAACTGCGGCGCGACGCGATGGAAGATGGTGGCGACGCCGAGCAGCTGAAGGAGGTGGCGCTCGACGAAGAGGGCGCCCGCATCGCCGCGCTCTATCCCGACCGCAGCCTGCAGACGATCTACGGCACCGAGATGCCTCTGGTCGCCGATCGTGAGCGGGCGCAGTTCAGTGCCTGGTACGAGCTGTTTCCCCGCTCGACCTCGGCCGAGCCGGGGCGTCACGGCACCTTCAAGGACGTCGAGGCGCGGCTGCCCTACGTCGCCGGCCTCGGCTTCGACGTGCTTTATTTCCCGCCGATCCATCCGATCGGACGCGTCAAGCGCAAGGGCCGCAACAACGCGCTTGCGGCCGGAGAGGGCGATGTCGGCAGCCCGTGGGCAATCGGCGCCGACGAAGGCGGGCACACGTCGCTCCTGCCCGAGCTCGGCACGATCGACGACTTCCGGCATCTCGTCGCCGAGGCGGCCCGGCACGGCCTCGAGATCGCGCTCGACATCGCCTTCCAGTGCGCCCCCGACCACCCGTGGGTCAGGGAGCATCCGAGCTGGTTTCGCATGCGGCCCGACGGCAGCGTGCAGTACGCCGAGAACCCGCCCAAGAAGTACCAGGACATCTACCCGTTCAACTTCGAGACCGAGGACTGGCGCGACCTGTGGAACGCGCTGAAGGACGTGTTCGAGTACTGGATCGGGCAGGGCGTGACGATCTTTCGCGTCGACAACCCGCACACCAAGTCGTTCGCGTTCTGGGAATGGGTGATCGGCGACCTGAAGCGCGCCCACCCGGGGCTCATCTTTCTCGCCGAGGCATTCACCCGTCCGAAGGTGATGCATCGGCTGGCCAAGGTCGGCTACACCCAGTCGTACACCTACTTCACGTGGCGCAACACCAAGCGCGAGCTGGTCGAGTACTTCACCGAGCTGAGCCGCGACGCGAGTCGCGAGTACTTCCGCCCCAACGCCTGGCCGAACACGCCCGACATCCTGCACGAGCAGCTGCACGGCGGGCGCCGGCCGATCTTCATGACGCGCCTCGTCCTCGCCGCGACGCTGGCCGCGAACTACGGCATCTACGGGCCGGCCTACGAATTGCTGGAGGGCACGCCGCGCGAGCCCGGCACCGAGGAGTACCGTGATTCCGAGAAGTACCAGTTGCGCCGCTGGAACATGGCGGGCGAAGGAAACATTGCCGAGTTCATCGCCCGGGTCAACCGCATCCGGCGCGAGAACCCGGCGTTGCACGGCGACTGGAGCCTCGTCTTCTGCCCGATCGACAACGACCAGCTCGTCGCCTATGCGAAGAAGAGCGGCGACAACGTGGTCGTCTGCATCGTCAACCTCGACCCGGATCATGTCCAGTCGGGCTGGCTCGAGCTCGATCTCGCCGCGCTCGGCGTCGAGGGCACGGCCTACCAGATGCACGACATGCTGAGCGACCAGCATTTCTTCTGGGAAGGGCCCCGCAACTTCGTGCTGCTCGACCCGAGCAAGCTGCCCGCGCACGTGATGCGCCTGGTGCCGCGTCCGCGCAGCGAGCTCGACTTCGGCTGACCCGACCGCCTCCATGAACAAGCCCCTGGCCCCGGCCGAGCTCGTCGCCGCGAAGGACGCAACGACCGCGCCGCCGGACGATCCGCTCTGGTATCGCGACGCCGTCATCTACCAGCTCAACGTCAAGGCCTTCTTCGATTCCGACGACGACGGTTACGGCGACTTCAAGGGCGTCGCCGCCAAGCTCGACTACGTGCGCGACCTGGGCGTCAACACGATCTGGCTGATGCCGTTCTACCCGTCGCCATTGCGGGACGACGGCTACGACATCGCCGGGTACGACGACGTCCACCCGCAGTACGGCACCCTCGACGACTTCCGGCTGATGCTTGCGGCGGCGCACCAGCGCGGCCTGAAGGTCATCACCGAGCTGGTCATCAATCACACCTCCGACCAGCACCCCTGGTTCCAGGCGGCGCGGGCGGCGCCGCCCGGATCGCCCGAGCGCGACTTCTATGTCTGGAGCGACACCGACCAGAAGTACCTCGGCACGCGCATCATCTTCACCGACACCGAGACCTCCAACTGGACCTGGGACGCGGTCGCCAAGCAGTTCTTCTGGCATCGCTTCTTCAGCCACCAGCCCGACCTCAACTTCGACAACCCGAAGGTGATGGAGGCGGTGCTCGACACGATGCGCTTCTGGCTCGACATGGGGGTCGACGGCTTCCGCCTCGACGCCATTCCCTACCTCGTCGAGCGCGACGGCACCACGAACGAGAACCTGCCCGAGACGCACGCCGTCATCAAGCAGCTGCGCGCCGCCATCGACGCCGAGTACAAGAACCGCTTCCTGCTCGCCGAGGCCAACATGTGGCCGGAGGACGTGCGCGAGTACTTCGGCGACGGCGACGAGTGCCACATGGCGTACCACTTCCCGCTGATGCCGCGCATGTACATGGCGATCGCCCAGGAAGACCGCCATCCGATCGTCGAGATCATGCAGCAGACGCCCGAGATTCCGGCCGGCTGCCAGTGGGCGATCTTCCTGCGCAACCACGACGAGCTGACGCTCGAGATGGTGACGAGCAAGGAGCGCGACTACATGTACAACATGTATGCCGCCGACAAGCGCGCCCGCATCAACCTCGGCATCCGCAGGCGCCTGGCGCCGCTGATGGAAAACGACGTCGACCGCGTCAAGCTGATGAACGGCATGCTGCTGTCGATGCCGGGCTCGCCGATCATCTACTACGGCGACGAGATCGGCATGGGCGACAACGTCTTCGTCGGCGATCGCAACGGCGTGCGCACGCCGATGCAGTGGAGCCCCGATCGCAACGCCGGCTTCTCGCGCGCCGACCCGCAGCGTCTCTACCTGCAGCCGATCATGGACGCGGTGTACGGCTACGAGGCGCTCAACGTCGAGTCGCAGGCACGCGACGCCAGCTCGCTCCTCAACTGGACCAAGCGCATGCTGGCGGTGAGGAAGACGAGCCACGCCTTCGGCCGCGGCCGGCGCGTCTTCATCAAGCCCGGCAACCGGAAGATCCTTGCCTACCTGAGCGAGTACGAGGACGACACGATCCTGGCCGTCTTCAACCTGTCGCGCGCCGCGCAACCGGTCGAGCTCGATCTCTCCGCCTACAAGGGCCGGGTGCCGGTCGAGATGCTCGGTCGCACCTCGTTCCCGCCGATTGGCGAGCTGCCCTACCTGCTGACGCTGCCGTCCTACGGGTTCTACTGGTTCCGCCTCTCCGCCGACGCCGCCGCGCCGTCCTGGCACCAGGAGGGCGTGGCCCTGCAGGATCGACCGACCCTGGTCCTCTTCGATGGCTGGACGAGCTTTTTCCGCGACCGGGTCATGCCCTGGCGAATGGGCATGGCCGAGCGCATGCGCACCCAGTTCGAGTGCGACACGCTGCCGCGCTTCGTCGAGATCCAGCGCTGGTACGCGGCCAAGGGAACGCCGGTGGCGCGGGCCCGCGTCGTCGACCACGCGATCTGGGAAGCGGAGGGCTCGAGCTGGATGATGCCGCTGCTCGAACTCGATGGTCCGGCCGAGGCGCAGTCGTACTTCCTGCCGCTCGCGCTCGGCTGGGAAGAGGTCGATGAAGAGCGCATGAATGCGCTGGTGCCGGCGGCTCTCGCCAAGGTGCGCCAGCAGGCCAACGTCGGCGTGATGGGGGACGCGTTCTACGACGAGGCGTTCTGCCGCGCCCTCGTCCGCGCGATCGGCACTGGGCTCGAACTGCCGACGGCGGCCGGCAAGCTGCATTTCAGGCCGACGGCGGCGTTCAAGGCGCGCGCCGTCGAGCTCGACACGCTGCCCGTCTCGCGTCCGGGCGCGGCCAGCAGCAACACCATCGTTACCTTCGGCGAGACACTGTTCCTGAAAGGCTACCGGCGCGTCCGCGAAGGCGTGAATCCCGAGCTCGACATGGGCAGGTTCCTCACCGACGTGGTCCGCTTCCCGAACTGCGTCCCCGTGCTGGGCGCACTCGAATACGCCGGCAACGGCGGCCGCGTGATCACGCTGGCGCTGGTCCAGTCGTACGTCGCCAACCAGGGCGACGGCTGGGACCACACGCTCGGCTATCTCGGCCGCTTTCTCGAGGCCCTGCGCACGGGCGGCGCCATCGCCGGCCACGATGCCCACGGCGGCTTCCTCGCGTTGATGGCGACGCTCGGCACGCGCACCGCCGAGCTGCACCTCGCCCTGGCGCGGCGCACGGGCGATCCGGCGTTCGACCCGGAGCCGCTCGTGGCGAGCGACGTGGCGGCCTATCTCGCGCGGGCGAGCGACGAGATGGCCGCGACCCTCGCGCTGCTCCAGCAGCGCGCCGCCCAACTGCCGGCGGCGGCGCGCGTCGACGCCCAGGCCGTGCTCGCGCGCGGCGAGAGCCTGCGTGCGCGCGTGGCCGGCTCCGGCGGGCCGCCGGTCGGCGCCATGAAGACGCGCTACCACGGCGACTTCCATCTCGGCCAGGTGCTCGTCACCGGCAACGATTTCGTCATCATCGACTTCGAGGGCGAGCCGGCGCGCAGCTTCGAGGAGCGGCGCGCCAAGGGCTCGCCGTTGCGCGACGTCGCCGGCATGCTGCGCTCGTTCGACT
>JBDTJD010000221.1:0-2795 GCA_039935975.1 Caldimonas sp. | reverse complement strand
GATGGTCCTGGGTGAAGTTGGTGAACACGGCGACGGCCACCTGGGTGCCGGCGAGGCGGTGCTCGGCGATGCCGATCGACGACGCCTCGACCGCGCACGCCGCGAAGCCGCGCTCGGCGAAATCACGCAGCGCGTTCTGCAGCGTCACCGGGTCGGGCGTCGTCAGGCCGGTCGAGTGCAGCGCGGCCAGCGCTTCGCCGTGCGACAAGCGCCGCGCGCCGACTGCCGCCTGGCCACTCGGCGGCTCTCCCATCCCGAGCGTGCCGACGACACCGCAGCGCCGGCCGAGCGCCGTCAGCGCCTGCGCAATCCACCACGACGTCGAAGTCTTGCCGTTGGTGCCGGTGACGGCGACGACGTCGAGCTTTCCGCTGGGGACGCCGAGAAAGCGGCTGGCGATGTCGCCGGCCTGTGCCTTCAGCCCGCGCAGCGTCGCGATGCGCGGCTCGGCGCCGAAGCCGAAAGCCTCGACGCCGTCGGCCTCGACCAGGCAAGCGCTTGCGCCGGCGACG
The DNA here is from genome assembly GCA_039935975.1 of Caldimonas sp. Lineage (GTDB taxonomy): Bacteria > Pseudomonadota > Gammaproteobacteria > Burkholderiales > Burkholderiaceae_C > Schlegelella_A. The sequence continues at coordinate 2,283 of JBDTJD010000221.1, read as the reverse complement.
AGCGCGTTGCCCACGAATCGGCGGCCGTCGCTGCGCTGGCCGGGCCAGGCGACGAAGGCGTCGCCGGCACCGACGCGCCGGCTGTCGGCGACGAGCGCGCGCGCCTGGCGCAGCTCCAGCCAGGCGTGCGCCGCCTCGCGCGAGTCGAGGCGCGCCATGCCCGCCCTGTTCGCGTTGTTCGCCTTGGCCACCCTAGAAACTCTCCTCTTCGGCCGGAATGTCGTGCGAGACGATCTGCGCCTTGACGTCGAGATCGGGCTGCACGCCCATCATGCGCAGGGTCTGCTGGACGACTTCGCTGAACACGGGCGCGGCGACATCGCCGCCGAAGTACTTGCCTGCCGTCGGCTCGTCGACCATGACGGCGACGATGATTCGCGGCTGCTGGATCGGCGCCATGCCGACGAACCAGGCGCGGTATTTCTTGGTCGCGTAGCTGGCGCCCTCTTGCTTGTAGGCGGTGCCGCTCTTGCCGCCGACCGAGTAGCCGATGACCTGCGCCTTCGGCGCGGTGCCACCGGGAAGCGTGACGAGGTGCAGCATGGAGCGCACGGCCGCCGCCGTCTTCGGCGAGAGGATGCGGAGTCCGGAAACCGCGGGCGCCGGGCCGCTGCCGATCGGCCGCGTCAGGGTCATCGGGATCAGCTCGCCGTCGTGCGCGAACACGGTGTACGCGTGAGCGATCTGGAACAGCGATGCCGACAGGCCGTAGCCGTAGCTCATGGTCGCCTGCTCGATCGGCCGCCAGCTCTTGTACGGGCGCAGGCGCCCGGTGACGACGCCGGGAAAGCCGAGCTGCGGCTTCTGGCCGAAGCCGACCGAGCTGTACAGCTCCCACATCTCGCGCGGCGTGAAGGTCATCGCCATCCGCACCGCGCCGACGTTGCTCGACTTCTGGATCACCTCGGTCACTGTCAGGTTGCCGTGCGGGTGCGAGTCGCTGATCGTCGAGCCGGTCAGCGTCATCTTGCCGGGCGCGGTCTGGATCACGGTCGTCGGCGTGACGCGGCCGGTCTCGAGGGCCCAGGCGGCGACGAACGGCTTCATCGTCGAGCCCGGCTCGAAGGTGTCTGTCAAGGCGCGGTTCCTCAGCTGCGCGCCGCTCAGGTTCTTCCGATCCGACGGCGAATAGCTCGGGAAGTTCGCAAGCGCGAGCACCTCGCCGGTCTGCGCGTCGAGCACGACGACGCTCCCGGCCTTCGCCTTGTTGGCGGCGACGGCGTCGCGGATCCGCTGGTAGGCGAAGAACTGCACCTTGGAGTCGATCGCGAGGCCGATGTCCTGGCCTTCGACCGGCGCGGTGCTGTCGCCGACGTCCTCGATCACGCGGCCGAGCCGGTCCTTGATGACGCGGCGCGTGCCGTCGCGGCCGGCCAGCTCCTTCTCGAACGCGAGCTCGATGCCTTCCTGGCCGTGCTCCTCGACGTTGGTGAAGCCGACGACGTGCGCCGCCGCCTCGCCTTCCGGGTACTTGCGCTTGTACTCGCGCACTTCGTGGATGCCCTTGACGCCGAGGCCGCGCACCGCCTTGGCGACGTTTTCGTCGACCTGGCGGCGCAGCCAGACGAAGTTCGGGTTGTCGGCGAGGCGCGCCTCCAGCGCGGCGCTCGTCATGTCGAGCAAGGTCGCGAGACGGGCCCGCGAGCGGACGTCGCCTTCGAGGTCCTTCGGAATCGCCCAGATCGACGGCGCCGGCACGCTTGCGGCAAGGATCAGGCCATTGCGGTCGACGATGCGGCCGCGGCTGGCCGGTAGCGCGATCGTGTGGCCATAGCGGATCTCGCCCTGCTTGAGGAAGAACGGCGCGTCGATGATCTGCACATAGACGGCGCGGCCGAGCAGGAGCGCGAAGCCGACGCCGACCAGCGCGACCAGCAGCTTCGACCGCCAAGGCGGCGTCGGCGTCGCGAGCAGCGGGCTGGTCGAGTAATTGAAGCTCTTGACGCTGGCGTTGGCGCGCGCCTTGGCGCCACTCTTCTTCGCGTTGAAGCTCATCGCCGATCCTCCGCGCGCGCCGCGCCGGCATTCGACCCGGCAACGCAGCAGGCGCTCATCGATCCGCTCCGGAAGTCGGCGCCGATGCCGAAGCCGCCCGGGGCAGCGTCACGTACTGCGTCACTGCCGGCGTCGCCACCCGCATCGCCAGACGCTCGCGCGCGGTCCGCTCGACCCGCAGCGGCGTCGCCTGGGTGCGCAGCTCGGTCTTCAGCCGTTCGCTGTCGGTGTCGAGCGCGCGCTCCTCGTTCTGCGCCTTGTCGAGGGCGGCGAAAAGGCGCCGCGACT
>JBDTJD010000220.1:0-3005 GCA_039935975.1 Caldimonas sp. | reverse complement strand
AGGGGCGCGAGTCCGACCTTGCGGCGCTCGAAACCGCGGTCCATCCACCACTTGGGGAAGCGGCATGGAAGGAGCTTGAGGCCGGCCGCTGGATCGCTGACGGGAACATCTCCGCACCTCGCATCGTCTATGTCTTCACGGATCCGAACTGCCCGTTCTGCGCCAAGCTATGGGCCGACGCGCGGCCCTGGGTTGACAGTGGCAAGGTTCAGTTGCGCCACGTCATCGTTGGCATCCTGACGCCCACCAGCCGGGGCAAGGCGGCTGCCTTGCTTACGGACAAGAATCCGAGCAAGGCGCTTTACGCGTACGAAGCGCTGCACGCGCCCGGCATTGCCAAGGTGCGTATTTCAGCCCATCGTGGACGGTCGTTTCAGGCGATCGTGGACGGCGTTTCAGAGGAACGTGGACGCCATTTCAGGCTGATCGTGGACGACGTTTCAGCCTGATCGTGGACGATTAGCGGAAGTCGCGAGTGATCTTGACCGCGGGCATGCTGGCCGGCTTTGCCGGCCCGCCATGCCCACCACCAGGATCACGATGCGTCAGATACGACAGGCCCTGCGCCTGCACCTCGAAGCCGGGCTGAGCTACGCCCAGGTTGCTCGTGCCGTCGGCATCGGCAAGGGCACCGTGGGCAAGTTCTTGCTGCTCGCGCGCGCCGCCGGTGTCGACTGGGCCGTGGCGCAGACGCTCAGCGACGACGAGCTCGAGGAGCGCCTGTACCGCCCGGCGGTGCCTCGGGCAAGCCGTCAGCTCGAGCCCGACTACGCCTGGATCCACCACGAGCTCAAGCGCCCGGGCGTGACGCTGCAGCTGCTCTGGGAGGAGTACCAGCGCGGGTGCGAGCTGGCCTACAAGTACACGAGCTTCTGCATCAAGTACCGCGCTTGGTCGCTTGGGTTGAAGCGCTCGATGCGCCAGACGCACATTGCCGGCGAGAGGCTCTTCGTCGATTACGCCGGCCAGACCGTGCCGGTCATCGACGCGGCCACGGGCGAGATCCGTCGCGCCCAGATCTTCGTCGCCGTGCTCGGCGCGTCGAACTACACGTACGCCTGCGCGACGGCAACGCAGACCGCGGCCGACTGGGTCGGCTCGATCATCGACGGCCTGGAGTTCATCGGCGGCGTGCCGCGGCTGATCGTTCCCGACCAGCCGCGCGCCCTCATCGCCCGTCCTGACCGCTACGAGCCTGCCGTCAACCGCCTGGTCGAGGAGTTCAGCGACCACTACGACGTCGCGGTGTTGCCGGCGCGGCCGGCGCACCCGCGCGACAAGCCCAAGGTCGAAGTCGGCGTGCAGGTCGTCGAGCGCTGGATCCTCGCTCGCCTTCGCAATCGGCGCTTCTTCAGCCTGGGCGAGCTTAACGGGGCCATCGCCGAGTTGCTGCTCGACTTGAACGCCCGCGCCTTCAAGAAGCTCCCCGGCTGCCGGGCCAGCGCCTTCGAGCTCCTGGACCGACCAGCGCTGCGCGCGCTGCCGGCCAGCCGCATGCCGATCGCGCGCTTCAAGCGGGCCCGCGTCAACATTGACTACCACGTCGAGCTCGACGGTCACTACTACAGCGTGCCGCACCGGCTCGTGCGCGCCGAGGTCGAGCTGCGCATCAGCGGCGCCACGGTGGAGATCCTCGCCGGCCAGCAGCGCGTGGCCGCGCACGCGTTGAGCACCGTCAAGGGTGCGCACACGACTGTGGCCGAGCACATGCCGGCGTCGCACCGCGCTCACCTCGAGTGGACGCCAGCCAAGCTGATCGCCTGGGGCGAGCGCATCGGTGCGGCCACTGGCGCCGTCGTGCGCTGGCAGATGGAGCACCGGCCGCACCCCGAGCAAGGCTACCGCGCCTGCCTCGGTCTGCAGCGCCTGGCGCGCCAACGCGGCAACGAGCGGCTGGAGGCGGCATGCGCCCGGGCGCTGTCGATCCGCTCGCCCACCTACCGCAGCGTCAACTCGATCCTCGCCGCCGGACTCGACCGGCAGCAGGCGCCGACAGCGCCGGCGACGGATGCCACCTTGCCGTTGCACGACAACGTGCGCGGCGCCGACTACTACCACTGACGAAGGACAAGCTCTTGCTCAATGAACACACCCTGGACCAGCTGCGCGGGCTGCGCCTGGACGGCATGGTCCACGCCTTGGCCGACCAGGCCACAACGGCTGCAGCCGGCGAGCTGGCCTTCGACGATCGGCTGGCGATGCTCGTGCAGCGCGAGATCGACTGGCGCGACGCCAAGCGGCTGACCAGGCTGCTGAAGGCAGCTCGGTTGAAGCTCGCCAGCGCTTGCCTCGAAGACATCGATTGGCGGGCCTCGCGAGGGCTCGATCGCAACCTCCTCACCGCCCTGGCCGGCGGCGACTGGCTGCGCCACGGGCACAACGTCCTGATCACGGGTGCGACCGGAGTCGGCAAGACGTGGCTGGCGTGTGCGCTCGCCCAACAGGCAGCGCGCTCCGGGTTCACGGTGCTCTACGTGCGCGCGCCGCGGCTCCTCGAAGAGCTCCGCGTTGCCCACGGCGACGGCAGCTTCGGTCGACGGCTGGCTCAGTTGGCTCGCATCGATCTGCTGGCGATCGACGACTTCGCGATCGCTCCCGTGACGGCGCCCGAACGCAACGACCTGCTCGAGCTGCTCGATGATCGCGTCGGCACACGCGCCACCCTCATCACCAGCCAGTTGCCGGTCACGTCGTGGCACGCGTGGCTCAACGATCCGACGCTCGCCGATGCGATCCTCGACCGCATCGTTCATACCGCCCACAAGATCGCCCTTAAGGGCGAGTCAATGCGCAAGAAGCAGGTCAAGCCATGACCGCTTCGCGCAATCGAGCTATGCCACCGTCGCGCCGTCGAACACGGCTTGCCCACCGCGGCGGTCGTTCGTCGCAAGCGACGCCCGCCGCCGTGGACAAGCCTGCACCGATCGCCACTGAGATACGATGAACCCCTTCACTCGCGTGCTTCCGTGATCGTCCACGATCACTCTGAAACACCGTCCGCGATC
>JBDTJD010000219.1:0-2867 GCA_039935975.1 Caldimonas sp. | reverse complement strand
TGCCCGTCGCCTCCCGCGGCAGGGTGTCCAGATGGACGATCCGGCGCGGCAGGAACGCCGCATCGACGCGTCCGCGCAACGCGTCGACGATGCGCTCGCGATCGAGCCCCGGAGCGACGACGAAGGCGATCAGGCGAACGACGCCGAGCGCGTCGGCCGAGTCGTCGGGCGGCATCCAGAACGCGCCGTCGACGACGCCGTCGATCGAGTTGAGATGGAAGTCGAGGTGGCCGATCGAGCTGCGCTTGCCGGCGACGTTGATCAGGTCGTTCGACCGGCCGAGGAGGCGAAAGCTGCAGTCGCTCTCCACCTCGAGCACGTCGGCGAGCACGGTCGGCTGCGGCACATGGCCGCCGTCGACGGTGACGGCATCACCGTCGCCGCGCAGGAAAAGGCCGTCGAAGGTGCGCCACCCGGGGCCGGCGACGGTGCGTCGCGTCGCGACCTGGCCGGCCTCGGTGCAGCCGTAGATCTCGATCAGCGGCGCGCCGAAGCGCGCTTCTGCCCGCGCCGCCAGCTGCGGCGCGAGGGGCGCGGTCGCGCACAGGACGAGCGCGACGGGCGGCAACGCGATCTCGGCGTCGAGGATCGCCTTCAGATGGAACGGCGTCGTCACCAGCAGGCGCGGCGCGGGTGCGAGGGCGAGCGTGGTGGCGACGTCGGCGGCGAAGAACGGCCGGCCGGCATCGAGCACTGCGCCGCCGTGCAGCGCGAGCAGCACGCTCGACTCGAAGCCGTACATGTGCTGCGGCGGCACGGTCGCGACCAGCGAGACGCCGTGCAGGTCGGGCCGGGCGAGGGTGCTGGCGAGTCGTCGTGCCTCGCTGGCCGCGTTGCGCACGAGCAGTCCCCAGGGCTTGGCGTGCGGCACCGGCGCGCCGGTCGACCCGGACGTGAGGACATACGCCGCGACGAGGTCGTCGTCGATGTGCGGGACGACGTCGACGTTCGTCGGCGTGCCGGGCCCGTCGTCGTGACGGACCGTCGGCAGGCCGTGGCCGTCGGCCTCGCCTTCGACGAGCGCGTAGACGTCGGCGAAGCGCTCGCGCAGGCGCGCCACGGTGTCGGCGACGTGGTTCGGCGGCAGCAGGCTCGTGTGGCCGCGCAGGAGCGCCGCCGCGAAGCCGATCGCGAAGCGATAGCGGTCGACCGAGAGGTTGAGCATCGCGCCGTTCGCCGGCAGGCGCTCGGCGAGTGCGCCCGCGTCGGCCAGGAAACGGCGGCGCGAGATCGTCGTGCCGGCCCGGATCGCGAATGGCGCATCGAGCTTGCCGGGGCCGATCAGGGCGCTCTCAGTCATGCGGGGCGGCGCGATCGGCATAGGCACGCACCGCTTGCGTCAGCGTCGCGCGCTCGAACTCCGGATGCAGGCGATAGCGCAGCAGGTGCTCGCCGAGAAAGAGCGCCAGCATCGCCAGCGGCGTCGCCAGCCCGGCGAACAGCGCCCAGGTCGCGAACGGCGCGAAGGCGAAGAGCGCCAGGGAGAGCGCGGCCATCGTCAGGAAGTAGAGCGTCCAGGCCCAGGTGACCTTGCGCGTGTAGGTCGCCATGTCCGGCGTCAGGCGGCCGTGGACGCGACGCGCCAGGACGGTGATCAGCGATTCGCCGCGGCCCCGCAGGGTCGAGCCGAAGACGATGGCGAGCAGCACATGGATCGAGATGTGCTCGGCGGCGTAGATCGCCTGCGCCGACAGCCCGCCGCCGTCGCGCGCCTGGAACACCAGGGCGGCGGCGGCCAGCACCGCCACCACCGCGAAGACCCGCTGCCGCCGCTGCCAGGCGACGACCGCCGCCAGCACGAGCATCGGCGCGACGACGATGACCGCATGCCAGGCCGAGCCCGGGGCATGACTCATCAGCCAGTAGGAACCCAGCACGTAGGCGATGCCGGCCAGCGCGACGGCGAAGGCACGGGCACGCATCTGCGCGGGCCTAGCTCTTTCGATTCGCTTCGATGTGCGCGGCGAGCGCCGTCAGCGACTTGAAGATCCGCACGTTGTCCTCGTCGTCCGAGCGCAGCTGAAACCCGTAGCGCTGCGAGACGACCAGGGCCACCTCGAGGATGTCGATCGAGTCGAGGCCGAGGCCTTCGCCGTAGAGCGGCGCATCGGGATCGATCGAGGCAGGGGCGATGTCGAGGTTGAGCGCCTCGACGAGGAGCGCGGCAACTTCGCTCTGCAGTGTGGTTTGGGCGAAGGTCATGCGTGCGGAAGAGGGTCGGCGGAAAGCGAATGAACGGCGTGCAAAGGCGGGGAGAAGGACGCGATCGAGTCTAGCAAACGACCTGCCACACGACTCTTCTACTCGACGCGCGCACCGGAGTTCTTGACGAGCGGCTCGTACTTGGCGAGCTCGGCCTTGACGAAGGCGCCGAAGCGCGCGGGCGACATCGCCAGGGGCTCGGCGTAGAGCGAGGCGAGCCGGCTCTTCAGTTCCTTCGACGCGAGCGCGTCGACGAAGGCCTTGTTGAGTCGCGCGGTCGTCTCGGCCGGCAGGTGCGCCGGGCCGAACAGGCCGAACCAGGTGTCGATGTCGAAGCGGGCCAGGCCGAGCCGCGCGCCGGCCTCGGCGATCGTCGGCACCTCGGGCATCGCGCTCGACCGCGTGGCCGTCGTCACCGCGAGCGCCTTCAGCTTGCCGGCCCGGATGTTGGCCGAGGCCGAAGCCAGGTTGTCGAAGTTGAGGTCGACCTGGCCGGAGAGGAGCGCGAGCTGCGCCGGATTGCCGCCGGCGTACGGGATGTGGACCATGAAGACGCCGGCCTCGGCCTTGAACATCTCGCCCGCGAGATGGCCGGCGCTGCCGTTGCCACCCGAGCCGTAGTTGAGCTGGCCGGGATGCGCCTTGGCGTAGGCGACGAGATCGGC
>JBDTJD010000218.1:0-4482 GCA_039935975.1 Caldimonas sp. | reverse complement strand
CTGGTCGGCTCGCTGCCCGATCTCTATGCGCTGACCAAGGAGACGCTCGAAGGCCTCGACCGCATGGGCGACAGGAGCGCCGCCAACCTCGTCGCCAGCATCGAGGCCAGCAAGGAGACGACGTTCTCGCGCTTCCTCTACGGCCTGGGCATCCGCCACGTCGGCGAGACGACGGCCAAGGACCTGGCGCGCCACTTCGGCGGCATCGAGCGGCTGCGACGCGCCGATCTCGCACAGCTGCTCGAGGTACCCGACGTCGGCCCGATCGTCGCCCAGAGCATCCACGCCTTCTTCGCCGAGTCGCACAACCAGCAGGTGATCGACGCGCTGCTGGAGGCCGGCTTCGAGTGGCCCGAGAGCGAAGGCGTGGCCGAGGCCGTGCCGCTGCCGTTCGCCGGCAAGACCTTCGTCCTCACCGGCACGCTGCCGACGCTGACGCGCGAGGACGCCAAGGAGATGATCGAGTCGCTCGGCGGCAAGGTCGCGGGCTCGGTGTCGAAGAAGACCGACTGGGTCGTCGCCGGCAGCGAGGCCGGGTCGAAGCTGGACAAGGCGCAGGCGCTCGGCGTCGCCATCCTCGACGAGGCGGGGCTGCTGGCGCTGCTCGACGGGAAGGGCGCGTGAGCGAGGTCGGCGGCGGGCAGGACGACTGGCTCGCTCGAGCGCGAGCGGCTGCCAGCCAGCCGCCGCTCCGGCCGCGCGCTGCGCTGCGTGTCGACGTCGACGGGCGCTCGGTGCTCGTCGGGTCGATCGAGCGCGAGCACGGCGAGCGGATGGTGGATGCGGGGCTGCCGATCCGTCGTGCTGGCGAAGGGTGGCAGGTCGATGCGCCAGTCACACCTTCGCTTGCGGCGATCGCGGCGTGGCTGCGAGACGTCGGCCTCGCCGCTGGCTGGCGCGACGAGTTGCTCGCTGTCGTCGATGCCCACGAGCGCTCGGTCGGCGCCGTCGAGCGCGGCGTCGTGCGGGTGCTCGGCCTGATGACCCACGCCGTCCACCTCGTCGGCTTCGCTGCCGATGGCCGGCGCGTCTGGGTCCAGCAACGCGCCTTCGACAAGGCCACCGATCCGGGCCTGTGGGACACATTGATGGGCGGCCAGGTGTCGGCCGGCGAGACGGTCGAGACCGCCCTGGCGCGCGAGACCTGGGAAGAGGCGGGTCTCGACATCGCGGCGCTGCTCGACCTGCGCCGCGGCGAGCGAATCACGGTGCGACGGCCGGTCGCCGAGGGCTACATGATCGAGCACGTCGATGTCCGCATCGCGCGGCTGCCCGACGGCGACGAGCCATGCAACCATGACGGCGAGGTCGTGCAGTTCGAATGTCTGGACCGCGGGTCACTCGAAGCGCGGCTGGCAGCGCAGGAGTTCACGCTCGAGGCCACGTTGATCCTCGCCGGGGCGCTCTCTGCGGTGTCCTGAGAAGGCGTTCACCCCGGAAAAGTCAGGGAAGACGGGAACTACGACGCTTCGGCACTCGGCTGCAGCCGCCGATCACCCGGCCGGCTTGGCGAGCGACCGGTCGGCGCGGCAGGCGCTGAGCGGCCGGGCCCTGGCGGACGACATGCTGACGACCTGCCGTGTGCTCGCGTTCACGACAGCCTTGATGCACGCGCAGCCATACCCGTGGGGACCGTTGACCCGGACCCACTGCGAATCCTTGAATTTCGGCCAGTCTCCGTCTGCCTCATAGGTGCCCTGGGTGGCAATGGTCCATTCGCCGTCGCGATCGTGCAGCCATGCATTTCCGGGCGTGGGGTTGTCGAACCAACCGCAACGCGTCTGCGGCATCGACACGGGCCCGGCGACGCATGCGGATGCAAGCAGACCAAGGACGCCGAGCACGGAGCGGGTCGTTCTGTGCAGTCGCATGAGCAGTGGAGCGGGCGGATTGCAGCGGGCTGACCGATGACCCGGACTACACGGCAATCTGTCCGACGATCGCGCGACGCAGCGCCTCGAGCACGGCGTCCGGCGCTTCCATCATGAGCGAGTGGCCGGCGTCGATCGAGACCGGCGAAGTTTCCAGCGCAACGGCGAGCGCGCCGGCGTCCTTGGCAACCGTCATCTGATCACGTCGGCCGACGACAAGCGTCGCCGGACACTCGACCTGCGCGGCCGCCTCGAGTCCTCCCCGGTAGGCATTGCACGCCCGAAAGTCCGTGAGGAACAGGTTGCTCGTCGGTTCGGTCGCCTGCATCCGCCGCATCAACGCGATGTTCCCGCCGTGCAGCCACGACCCGGGCGCGGGATGCGATGGCTTGGCCGCGTTCGTCGAGTGCGACCAGAGATTGACGTTCTCTAACGCGCCCTGGGGGTCGTTCTCCGCGGCCTCGAGCAGCGCCTGCGAGACGACCATCGGGTAGGCCGTGCCGACCATGACCAGATGGCGGGCCCGCTTCGGCGCGCGCGACGCCGCCTCGAGCGCGACCAGCGAGCCCATGCTGTGGCCGACGAGGCTCGCGTGGTCGACGCCCGCCGCGTCGAGCACGGCCAGCACCCAGTCGGCCATCGCCTCGACGCTCGCGAGCGCCGGCCCGCTGCTGCGGCCATGGCCGGGCAGGTCGAGCGAGAGCACGCCATGGCCGTGGTGCGCGAACCAGCGAGCGGGGAGGGTCCAGACGCTGTGGTCGTGGAGCGCGCCGTGGATGAAGACGACGGTCGGGAGCGCCGGGTCGAAGGCCTTGCCGCCGGTGTAGGCGTAGGCCGAGCCGGCCGATGTGCCGCCGGCGCCGGTCACCCGCGGATGCGACAGCATGACCTTCATTTCGGCTTCGGTGACGCGCCGACGCGCGACGCGGCCTTCAGCGCCCGCTTCAGATCGTCGATCAGGTCGTCGGCGTCTTCCAGGCCGATCGAGAGCCGGATCGTGCCCGGGCCGATGCCGGCGCGCGTGAGCGCCGCGTCGTCCATGCGGAAGTGCGTCGTCGAGGCCGGGTGGATGACGAGCGAGCGCACGTCGCCGACGTTGGCCAGGTGCGAAAAGAGCTGCAGCGCCTCGATGAAGGCGCGGCCCTGCTCGCGCGAGCCGCGCAGGTCGAAGCTGAACACCGAGCCCGAGCCGCGCGGCAGCAGCCGCTTCGCCAGCGCGTGGTCGGGGTGGGTCTCCAGTTCGGGATAGCCGACCCGCTCGACCTGTGCGTGGCCGGCGAGGAAAGCGACGATCTTCCTCGTGTTCTCGACGTGGCGCGCCATGCGCAGCGGCAGCGTCTCGATGCCCTGCAGGATCAGCCACGCGGTGTGCGGGCTCATGCTCGCGCCGAAGTCGCGCAGGCCTTCGCGGCGCGCACGGAGGAGGAACGCGCCCACGGTGCTTTCCTCGCTGAAGACCATGCCGTGAAAGCCGTCGTAGGCGCGGGTCAGCTCGGTGAAATGGCCGGTCGCGGCGGTCGCCTTGTCCCAGTCGAAATTGCCGCTGTCGACGAGCACGCCGCCGATCACCGTGCCGTGGCCCGAGAGGAACTTGGTCGCCGAGTGATAGAGCAGGTCGGCGCCGTGCTCGAAAGGGCGCATCAGCCACGGCGTGGTGAAGGTCGAGTCGACCATGAGCGGCAGGTGGTGCTCGTGGGAGAGCGCCGAGACGGTCGGGATGTCGAGCACGTCGAGGCCCGGGTTGCCGAGCGTCTCGCCGAAAAGGAGCCGGGTCTCGGGCCGGATCGCGGCGCGCCAGGCGTCGATGTCGCCGGGGCGGACGAAGCTCGTCGCGATGCCGAAGCGCGAGAGCGTGTAGTGCAGCAGGTTGTGCGAGCCGCCGTAGAGCGCGCTCGACGCGACGATGTGCGAGCCCGCGCCACAGATCGTCGCGATCGCCAGGTGGAGCGCCGCCTGGCCGCTTGCCGTCGCGATCGCGCCGGCGCCGCCTTCGAGGGCGGCGACGCGCTCCTCGAGCACGGCGTTGGTCGGATTCGAGATCCGGCTGTAGACGTGCCCCGAGGTCTCCATGTTGAAGAGCGAGGCGGCGTGCTCGCTCGACTCGAAGACGAACGAGGTCGTCAGGTGGATCGGCACGGCGCGCGCGCCGGTGGCCGGATCGGGCGCCGCGCCGGCGTGCAGCGCCAGCGTGTCGAAGCCGGGATTCGAATAGCCGGGCATGTCGTCGGACCCTCTCTCTCAGGCCGATGATTGTGGGCTATATTGATCCGGACACGCCCCCGGCGGCCCCGGCGCAGGACCGTCCCGTCATCCCAGACCGATCTCCGGAGACGACCATGAAAGTCAGCGACATCCTTCGGGTCAAGGGCGGCACGCTCTTCACCGTGGCGCCCGACGAACCGCTCTCGTCGGCGCTCAACACCATGTCCGACCGCGACATCGGTTCGCTCGTCGTCATGGACCACGGCGACCTCGTCGGCATGCTCACCTTTCGCGAGGTGATCCAGGCGATCGTCAAGAACGGCGGATCGGTCGGAACGACGCGCGTGGGCAGCGTCATGGACGACGCGCCGCTCACCTGCACCCCCGGCACCGAGCTCGACGAGGTGCG
>JBDTJD010000217.1:0-5675 GCA_039935975.1 Caldimonas sp. | reverse complement strand
CGCTGGAAGCGGATCAGCCCGCTGCTCGACGGCCTGCTCGATCTTTCGGACGAGGCCCGCGCCGAGCGCCTCGCGACCATGCGCCTCTACGATCCGGCGCTGGCCGACGAGCTGGCCTCGCTGATCGCCGACGCGGCCCGTGCCGAAGAGGAGCAGTTCCTCGCCGGGCATGCCGGGCTTCGCGCCGACCTGCGCGGCGGCGCGATGCCAAGCCTGGCCGGCACGCGAATCGGCTCCTACGTGCTCGAGACGCCGCTCGGGCAGGGCGGGGCGGGCGCCGTCTGGTGCGCGCGCCGCGCCGACGGCCGCTTCGTGGGCCGCGTCGCCGTCAAGCTGCTTCATCTCTCGCTTGTCGGACGCACTGGCGCGCTGCGCTTCGAGCGCGAGGGCGCGATCCTGGCGCGTCTCTCGCACCCGCACATCGCCCGCCTCCTCGATGCAGGCGTGGCCGCCGGTGGCCAGCCCTACCTCGTGCTCGAGCTCGTCGAGGGCGAGCGCATCGACCGCCACTGCGACGCCGCCAGACTCGGCGTCGGCGAGCGCATCCGCGTCTTTCGCGAGGTGCTCGACGCGGTCGCCCACGCGCATCGCCATCTCGTCATCCATCGCGACATCAAGCCGAGCAACATCATGGTCACCGCCGACGGCAGCGTGAAGCTGCTCGACTTCGGCATCGCCAAGCTGTTGAGCGGCGACGACGTGGAAGCCGGGGCAGCCGACCTCACGGTCGAGCGCGGCGGCGTGCTGACTCCCGACTACGCGGCCCCCGAGCAGCTGCGTGGCGAGGCGATCACGACGGCGACCGACGTCTACGCGCTCGGCGTGCTGCTCTACCAGCTCCTGAGCGGCCGCCATCCGACGGCGCGGCCGGGCGCGACGCCGGCCGACGTGATGCGCTCGACGCTCGACGCCGATCCGGAGCCGCTCTCGGGCGCGGTGGCCACCGGTTACGACTCGGCCGGCCACGACGTCACGCGCATCGCCGAGGAGCGCGACACCACGCCGCTGCGCCTGAAGCGCGAGCTCCAAGGCGACCTCGAGAACATCGTTGCCAAGGCCCTGAAGAAGGCGCCGGCAGAGCGCTATCCGACCGTCGATGCCCTTGCCGACGACCTGCGTCGCCGGGACGCGAGCGAGCCGGTGAGCGCCCGCCCCGATTCGTTCGCCTATCGCACGACGCGCTTCGTGCGACGCCATCGCGGCGCCGTTGCGGCCGGCGGGCTGACGCTCGTGGCGATCGTCGCCGGGCTTGTCGGCACGATCTTCGAGGCCCATCGCGCCGAGCAGCAGAGCGAGCTGGCGCTGCGCGAAGCGGCGACAGCGCGGCGCGAGCGCGACGAGTCGCTGCAGCAGCAGCTGCTCCAGCGCGGAAGCAACGAGTTCCTCCAGCTGGTGCTGCGCGACGCGGCTGGCGGCGATCCGGGCGCGATCCGCAAGCAGCTCGATCGCGCGACCGTCCTCATCGACCAGACCCGCTTCGAGCAGCCGATCGTCAAGGTCGCGCTCCTGCGCCAGACCGCCGCGCGCTATGCCGAACTCGGTGACATCGATGCGACGGAGCGCCTGCTGCGCCAGGCGATCGCCTCGATCGAGGGGACCGACCTCGCCGCGCCGACGAGCGGCGTGCCCGTGAACCTCGCCTGCAGCCTCGCGCGCCTGCTTCACGAGATGAACGACCAGCAGGGCGCGCTCGCCGAGGTCGACCGCGCCGACCGGCTGATCGCGGCCGGCGCGCAGGTCGGACTGCCGAGCCGGGCGGCATGCCGGATCCAGCGCAGCTATGTCGCGACCTCGCTCGGCGACCATCGCGTCGCTGTCGGCATCCTGAAGGACACGCTGCGCCAGCTGGCCGACGCCGGTATACGCGAGGGCGAGCAGCTGCGCGTCATCCGCAGCGCGCTCTCGATGGCGCTGGCTGCGGCCGGTGACACCGGTGCGGCGATGGCGATCGCCAAACCGCTGCTGACCGAAAGCGAGGCCGGCCAGGGGCGGGAGTCGATGGCCGTGCTGCGTCGCTCATCGGTTGTCACCGGTCTCACGCGGGCCGGCGGAGATCCGCTCGCGGCCGAGGCGCTCGCCGAAGCGGACAGCGCGCTGGCGGCCAGGCTTCTCGGCGGCGGCCGCGTCGATGCGGCGATCGCCTTCGAGCGCGGCCGCGACCTGCTCGAGCTTGCGCGCTTTCCCGAGGCGGTGGAGGCGTTTGTCGCGAGCCGCCGTGCCGCCACGGCGTCGAAGAGCCTGATCCATGTGCTGCCCGCCGGCCTCGGCGAAACCGAGGCGCTGCTGCGCGCCGGGCAGGTGGAGGCGGCCGCCGATCGGTTCGGCGAGCTCGCACCGTTGCGCGAGGCGGCGGCGGCGCCGCTGCGAATCGAGGCCGCGCGGGTCGCGGCGCTGCTTGCGATCGCCGAAGGAGACGCTGCTGCCGCCGGGCGCGCGCTCGATGCCGCCGAACGCGCGGTCGACGCCGCGGGCGGTCCGTCGCATCCGCAAGCCTTCGCGATCGCAATGACGCGTGGCGAAGCGCTGCTCGACGGGCGTCGCGCCGATGCGGGCGCGCTGGCGGTCGCCGACCGTGCCCTGGCCGCCGCGCAGCGCGCCGCGCTCTCGCCCGATCGCTCGAGCGACGTCGGCCGAGCGCTGTTGCTGCGCGCGCGGCTGCTGGAGATGAACGGTCGCAGCGACGAGGCGCGCCGTGCCGGTGCGGCAGCGCGGGCCCAGCTCGCGCCGACGCTCGGGCCGACACATCCCGAGACGCTCGCCGCGAGTGCGCTCGCCGGATGAGCGTTAAAGCGACATTCGCTGGAGCTCGCGCTCGCGATCGAGCCACTGGTGCTTCAAGGCACCGCCGATGTGCAGCGCGAGCAGCACGTACAGGACATAGCCGAAGGCGGTGTGGAGCCCGCCGAAGAGATCGTGCAGCGACTCCTTCGTGGTGGGCTCGATGGCCATGATGAAGCCGATGCGCGGCCACGGGACCAGGCCGAACAACCGCATCGGATGCGTTGCCGCGTCTTTCCATGCCGAGTCGTGCAGCCATCCCGACAGGGGCAGGAGGAGCATCAGCGCGTAGAGCGCGCCATGGGCGGCGTGGGCGCCGAAGCGCTCCCATCTGGCGTAGCTGTGCGGCAGGGCGGGCGGCCGATGGCCGATCCGCCAGAGGATGCGCAGCAGCACCAGGCCGAGCACGGTGATGCCGGTCGACTTGTGGGTGTCGATGACCACGCGGACCCACTCGTCCGGCAGGAGGTCGGCGCTCAGGCCGAGCGCGACGTTGACGACGATGAGCAGCGCAATGAGCCAGTGCAGCACGACGGCGGTGCGGGTGTAGCGGTCGGTCGGGAGGGCAGGTTGCATGGCAGCTATTTCACACCCGCGCGAAACTTCCGGCTTCGCCGCGCGTCCCTCCGCGTCCGCCGGTCTCTCTGCTGCGTAGGATCGACATCGACTTCCGACCGCCCTTGACCGATTCCCTCGCGCCGGCCCTCGCGCTCGCCTCGTCGCGCCTTTCGCCGCCGCCGACCCCCGCGCGCAGCGCCCTCATCCACGGCGCCGTGCTCGCGGCGTGGCTGACGCTCTTCGTCCTCGCGTTTGGCCAGGGTGGCGTCTTCGCGTGGTCGGTCGGCCTGGCCTACATCGCCTACGACACCGCGCTGCAGGTCTTCGTCGGCTGGCAGACGTGGCGCCTGCTGCGCCCGGCCGCGACGCCTCAGGCCGTGGGCGCGCGTTGTCGCCTGAGCGTGATCGTCGCCGTCCACAACGAGGCGGCCGTGCTGCCGGCGACGATCGCCGCGCTGCTCGCCCAGAGCGACGGCGCCGACGAGATCGTCATCGCCGACGACGGCTCGACCGATTCGACGCCGGTTCTGCTCGTCGAGCGCTATGGCCTGGCCTTGCCTTCGCTCGGCGCCGAGAGCGCTGTCCGCGAAGGCGCGACCTCACTCGTCTGGCTGCGCCTGCCGCACGGCGGCAAGGCGCGTGCACTCAACGCCGCGATCCTGCGCACGGGCACCGACATCGTTCTCACCGTCGATGGCGACACGCTGCTCGACGAACGCGCCGTCGCCGCCGTGCGCCGGGCGTTTTCTGCCGAGCCGGCGCTGGCCGGCATCACCGGTGTGATCACGCCCGTCTGCCGGTCCACGTTCTCGGGCCGCTGCCTCGAATGGTTTCAGACCTACGAGTACATCCGCAACTTCCTCTCCCGCTACGCGTGGATGCGGCTCGACAGCCTTCTGCTGATCTCGGGCGCGTTCGCCGGCTTTCGTCGCGCCGCGGTCGTCGAAGTCGGCGGCTTCGACCCGGCGTGTCTGGTCGAGGACTACGAGCTCATCCACCGCCTGCGCCGCCACGCCGTCGACCGCGGCCTCGACTGGCGCTTTCGCGTTCTCGGCGACGCCCAGGCGCGGACCGAGGCGCCGGGCAGCGTCGGCGCCTTCCTGCGCCAGCGCCGGCGCTGGTTCGGCGGCTTCCTGCAGACGCAGTGGTGGTACCGCGCGATGGTCGGCGACAGGCGCCACGGCTGGCTCGGCCTGGCGATGCTGCCGGTGAAGGCGGTCGACACGCTGCAGCCCCTGTATGGGCTCACCGCGTTCTTCCTCATCGTCGCCTACGCCGTAGCCGGCCGGCTCGATGTGCTCTTCCCGGTCGCCGGCGTGATCGGCGCGAAGATCGCGATCGACCTTGTCTTTCATCTCTGGTCGGTGCATCTGTACCGCCGCTGGGTCGACGATGCACGGCGCGCCAGCTTCGGCGCGGCGCTGCTCGCGGCGCTCGCCGAGCCCTTCACGTTCCAGCTTCTTCGCCATGCCGGCGCGATGCTTGGCTGGGTGTCGTTCCTGACCGGCGAGAGCCGCTGGGGGCGACAGACGCGCTTCGGGCTCGACGCCGACGTCGAGCCGATCGACGACGCTTCGCGGCCGCCGCGCTGACGCGGCAGAATCGCGCCGCAACCCAAAAGCGATGGCAAAGAGATCCGCACACGTGAGCGAGACGCCCGCGACGCAGCTGCTGCGGCGCGCCGGCATCGCCTTCAGCGAGCACGTCTACGACTACGTCGAACACGGCGGCACGGCCGAGTCGGCGCGCCAGCTCGGCGTTGACGATCACGCCGTCGTCAAGACCCTCGTGATGCAGAACGAGAAGGGCGAGCCGCTGATCGTGCTCATGCACGGCGACAGGCAGGTGAGCACGAAGAACCTGGCGCGCGCGATCGGCGCGAAGTCGGTTGCGCCGTGCACGCCCGAGGCGGCCGAGCGGGCGAGCGGCTACCAGGTCGGCGGCACGTCGCCGTTCGCGACCAGGAAGGCGATGCCGGTCTTCGTCGAGGCGACGGTCCTCGGGCTCGACCGCATCTACATCAACGGCGGGCGTCGTGGCTACTTGATCGGCATCGCGCCGCAGGTCATCGTCGGTCAGCTGGGCGCGACGGCAGTGTCGTGCGCGATCGGAGCGGCGCGGCGCAGAATCGGTCCTTCTTCGAGCCGCCATGACGACCACCCCGTTGCTGCCCTTCCTCGCCGCGATCGCCGCGTATCTCGTCGGTTCGCTCTCGTTCGCGGACATCGTCAGCAAGGCGATGGGCCTGAGCGACCCGCGCACCTACGGCTCGGGGAATCCGGGCGCGACCAACGTGCTGCGGTCGGGCAGCAAGGCTGCGGCTGCGATCACGCTCGCCC
>JBDTJD010000216.1:0-6143 GCA_039935975.1 Caldimonas sp. | reverse complement strand
CCGGCCAGGCCGCCGAGCGCGCCGAGAGCTGCAAGCGCTGCGGCCGAGCCGCTCTGCTGCTGCGAGCCGGGCGCGAGGAAGGTGGTGCGCGCGGTGAAGATCGGCGGCAGAAGCAGCGCCCAGGCGATCGAAACGAGCGCGGCCAGGGCCGTCACCACGAGGATCAGGCGCTTTCGCTCGCCCAGCCAGGTCAGCACGTCGGTGAGGGCGACGCCGGGCTCGTCGTCGGGGTCGTCGTAGAGCACTTGCGCGCCCGCTTGCGGGGTGGTCGAGTCGGCGCTGAGCATGGCGGCTAGAGGCCGAGCGAGTGGATCGCGGCGATGCCGAGGCCGAAGCCCGAGATGATCTGCGCGAAGTCCTTCAGGTTGCGCACGAAAGCGCGGCCCCAGGTCTCGAAGTCGAGCTGGTTGGGCACGACCAGCGCGTCGCCCGGCTGCAGCGGCACGGACTCGAGGTTGCCGCGACCGAAGAAGCCGCGCTGGTCGGACGAGCTGTTGACCGTGCCGTCGGCGCGCAGGATGAACATGTTCGAGGTGTCCGCGGCCTCCTCGACGCCGGCCAGGCGCAGGTAGTCGCCGGCCGTGCGGCCCGGCTTCCACACGAAGGCATTGCTGTTGACGACGGCGCCGGCGACGGTCACGAAGCCCGGCCGCGGCGGAACGCTGATGCGGTCGCCGCTCTCGAGCGGCAGATCGGGCAGGCCGTCGATCGAGCGCGTGTCCGGCGTCAGCTCGAGGGCGATCCGGCCGTTCGGGACGATCCGCGAGAGGCGCGAGAGCTGGGCCTGGGTCGCCGCGTTGCTGACCGCCGTGGTCGTGGCCGCGCCGGCCGCGTCGTCGCGCCGGTTCGCGGCGTCGCGCGCGGCCTGCACCGCCGAGAGCGACTCGAGCCGGGCGATGGCGGTGATCAGGTTCTCGCGCTGGCGCGCGCGCGTGGCCTCACGGCTCAGATCGAGGCCGTAGACGTAGGCCTGCGGCGTGAAGCCGCCGGCGCGGGCGATCAGCTCCTTCAGCGTCTCGCCGGGCTGGAGCTGATAGATGCCGGGTGCATCGACCTCGCCCTCGAGCGACACGAGCCGGGTCTGGCGTGCGACGGGAACGCGCACGTCCTTCTGGCTGTAGACGGTGACGACGTCGCCCGCTGCCAGCGCGAGGTTGTTCGCCTCGTCGTTCTGCAGGACCGCCTTGCCGAGGTTGAAGGGAATCACCTGGGTCCTGAGGTCGGGCGTCAACCGCTCGATCGTCGCGTAGTCCCAGTTGAGATCGTCGAAGAGGGACGCCGGCATCTTGCGCGAGCGCTCGACCGCCGCCCGGTCATCGTCACGCGAATCGCGTTCGTCGCCGTCGGCGCCGGAGTAGGTGCGGGGGTAGGTGTTGCGGTTGTTCACGCCGCCGCGATCGATCGCGTTCGGCCGATCGGCGTCGTTGACGCCGGTGTCCGGGCCGCCGACGCTGTTGCGCGTGTTCGGTGTCACGCCGGTCGAGCGCGTCGAGCGCGTCGAGCGGCTGCCGGCGAGGTCGCCGCCGTCGGTCCGGCGGTCGTTGCGATCGTCGTTCTCGATCACCTGCACCAGCAGGTTCTTGCGCCGGTAGAAGTCGGGCGTGATGAGCGCGTCGCGATCGGGGATCAAGTCGCGGATGCGCATGCCCGGCGTGAACGGATAGCGCAGCGGCTGGGCGACGTGGCCCTTCAGCGTCACGGCGTTGGCGAACTGCGGCGAGATCGCGAGCAGCGTCAGCACGTCGCCGTCGCGCAGTGCCTTCTGCTGGCCCGCAGCGTCGAGGCGGAAGGTCTCGACGAAGCGCTTGGCCAGCGGCTGGGCCAGGTCGATCCGCTCGAGCTGGACGCGGTTCGGGTTGGCCAGCACGGGCGCGCCGCCGGCATAGCGCAGCACCTCCTTCAGCGGCTCCTGATCGCTCTTCAGCTCGTAGATCGCCGGCGTGTCGATCGCGCCGGTGATCGCGACGCGCGGTCCGGCGGGCTGGAAGACGACGACGTCGCCGGCCGCGAGCTGGACGTCCTTGGACTTGTCGCCCTGGACCAGGAAGTCGTAGACATCGAGCTCGGAAATCACCTTGCCGTCGCGGCGCAGGAGGATCTTCCTCATCGATCCGGCCGGGCCCGGGCCGCCCGCCGCCACCACCGCCGAGAGCATCGTCGACTGGCTCGACAGCGTCACCACGCCCGGCCGCTGCGCCGGGCCGACGACGAAGACGCGCAGGCCGCGCAGCTGGCCGAGCGAGACGCTCAGGTCGAAGTTGTTGTAGAGCCGCGCGATCTGGGTGCGCAGGTTCTTCTCGAGGTCTGCCGCCTTGACACCGGCGACGTTGAAGCTGCCGACCTTCGGCAGATTGAGCATGCCGTTGCGATCCACGGTGCTGCGGAAATCGACGTCGATCGAGCCCCACGCGCGGGTGATGATCTCGTCGCCCGGGCCGATCGTGTAGTCGGCCGAGACCGGCACGTTGTCGAGCGACTGGAAGGTGTCGGCCGCGTCGGCGAAGAAGGTGGCGCCGAAGATCGGCAGGAGACGGCCGGTCGCGCCCTCGACGAAGCGCTGGAATTCGTTCGGCTTGGGCGGTGGCGCCGGCTCGGCGCGACGGGGAAAGGTGTCGCCGGCATCCCGGCCGTTGCGCCCTCGGGTGGCGGCGCCGGTGCTGGTCGCCCCGTTGCCGCCGTTGTTGAAGCTGCCGTTGACGTCGCCGCCGTTGCCGCGGTTCCCTGCGTTCGGGCCCATGCCCTGGTTGTTCATGCCCGGGCCGACATTGCCGGCCGCCCCTTGCGGCACGGTGCGCTGCGGATAGCCAGGTGCGTTGAAGGTGCCACCGCTGTCGGGGTCGTCGGCGGCGAACGCGGGAGCCACCACGCACGCCAGCGCGAGCACGCGCAGCACAGCGGCGGCGTGCGCCGGGAAAGAGAAGAAGGGCATCATCGAGACGGGAGGAGCCGCACGGCGGGCGGCGAGGCGGGCAGCGCTGTTGAAGGCGCGCCGATGGTAGCGTCACTCGCAAGCCCCCTGAGTCGACGCCGTTCCCGGTTATTGTCGCGATCCCTACCTCCGAGACGCCGCGCCTCCCACTTCATGCCCGCCGGTAAGCCCCGCATCGAGCTGCGTCGACCGACGACGCCGGACGATCTCGCCGATGCGGTACGCGCGTTTCGCGAATACGCGGCCAGCCTCGACGTCGATCTGTGCTTCCAGAACTTCGAGGCGGAGCTGGCCGCGCTGCCGGGCGAATATGCCGCCCCGGGTGGCGAGCTCATCGTTGCCTATGTCGATGGCGAGCTCGCCGGCTGCGGCGCGTTCCGGCCTCTGGCCGACGCCGACTACGCGAACGCCTGCGAGATGAAGCGGCTCTTCGTGCGCCCGGGTTGTCGCGGCCTCGGCCTCGGCCGGCTCCTCGCCCAGGCGCTCTTCGACGAGGCACGGCGTGCCGGCTACTCGGCGATGCTGCTCGACACGCTCGACGACATGGAGGCGGCGCGCGAGCTCTACCAGTCGCTTGGATTCGTCGAGATCCCGCCGTACTACTTCAACCCCATTCCCGGCGCCCACTACCTGAAGGCGGAACTCAAATGAACGACATCGGCACGAAGCCGGCCGGCGCCGCAGATGCGACCTTCGAGCTGCATGCCGGCGCCTTGCGCCTGGCCGTGCGGCCCGACCTCGGCGGCTCGCTCGCCGGCCTCTGGCATCGGGAGACGCCGATCCTGCGCTCGACCGAGCCGACACGTCTCGAAAAGTCCCGTCAGTCGGCGATGTTCCCGCTCCTGCCGTACTCGAATCGCCTCGCCTACCGACGCTTCCGCTGGCGCGGCCACGACTACACGACCCGCCCCAACTTCGATGACTCGCCGCACTCGTTGCACGGCGTCGGCTGGCTGCGTCCGTGGACCATCGTGTCGTCGAGCGTGCTCGAGGTCGTGCTGGAGCTGAAGCACGGCGGCGACGCCGACTGGCCGTTTCCCTTCACCGCGCGCCAGTACTTCTCGCTCAGCCCCGAGTCGTTCGGGGCGCGGCTGCAGTTCACCAACGATGCGGCGGGCGACCAGCCGGTCGGCCTCGGCTGGCATCCCTATTTCGCGCGCCGCTCACGCAGCCGTTTGCACATCGAGCTTTCCGACCGCTGGGACAGCGATGCCACCGGGCTGCCGACGCGCAAGGTCGCGCAGCACGGCATCGACAGCGACCTGTCGCATCTCGACTTCGACAACTGCTTCGAAGGCTGGCGCGGGCCGGCGCGGATTCGCGACGAGCGCTTCTCGCTCCAGCTCTCATCGTCGCTGCCCTACCTTGTCGTGTACACGCCAGTCGATCGCGACTACTTCTGCGTCGAGCCGGCGAGCCACGTCAGCAACGCGATCCACATGGCCGACCCGGCATCGCACGGGCTGGTCGCCCTCGCGCCCGGTGCGACCCTTGAAGCGTGGATGAAGCTCGACGTTGCCGTGCTCTGAATCGTTGCGCAGGCCGACGCCGAACGCCAGGACTCGCGCGGCCGGCGCGGGCTCGAGGGGTACGGGCTTATACGTATAATCTTGGGCTGTGCTGAAAGTCGCCCTGCCGCGCCCCTCGTTCGACGCGGAGTTCCGTGACGAGGAACGCGCGTCGCCGGTTCGGGCCTTCGACGACGACCGCGACGAAGCTTCGTTTCGGCGCCTGAGCCGGGCCGAAGCCGAGGTGTTCCGGCAGAGCCATCCGGTGCTGTCACCATGGCGCGTCGTCGCGGCTCAGGTGGCGCTCGGGGTGGTGGTCGGGATGATCGCCTGGGTCGCCGCCGGCGAACGGGCGGCGGTGTCGGCCTGGTACGGCGCGGCCGTGGTGGTCGTGCCGGGCGCGCTGATGGCGCGCGGCGCGACCAGCCGGCTGTCGTCGCTGTCGCCGGTCGTCAGCGCAGTGAGCATGTTGGGATGGGGGTTCGTGAAGATGGCGGTATCGGTGGCCATGCTCGTGCTGGCCACCCGCATCGTGCCGGGGCTGGTCTGGCCGGCGCTGCTGCTGTCGATGGTGCTTTGCCTGCAGTCGTACTGGTTCGCGCTGCTCTGGCGCGGCGCACGGCCTGACGCACGAACGAACGACGTTTGACGAGACGAGATCTGGACTGACGAGATGGCCGCAGAAGAGCACGCCCTGACGCCCGGTGAATACATCATTCACCACCTGACCCATTTCGGCACCGGCAAGCCGAAGGGCCTCGTCGACTTTTCGGTCGTCAACTTCGACTCGGTGTTCTTCTCGATCACGCTCGGCGTCCTCGGCTGCTTCGTGATGTGGCTGGCGGCGCGCAAGGCGACCTCGGGCGTGCCGGGCCGGTTCCAGGCCGCCGTCGAATGGCTGCTCGAGGGCATCGACAACGAGGCCAAGGGGATCGTTCACAACGCGACCAGCCGCCGCTTCGTCACCCCCCTGGCCGTCACGGTGTTCGTCTGGGTAGTGCTGCTCAACACGATGGACCTTCTGCCGGTCGACCTCCTGCCGCTGGCGTGGAAGGGCCTCTACGGCGCTGCCGGTCACGATCCGGAGCACGCTTACCTTCGCGTCGTGCCCACCGCCGACCTGTCGATCACGATGGGCCTGTCGGTCGGCGTGTTCCTGCTCTGCATCTACTACAGCATCAAAATCAAGGGCCTCGGCGGCTGGCTGCACGAGCTCTACGTGGCGCCTTTCGGCACCATGAAACTCACCGCCAACCCGCTCACCTGGATCGGCTTTCTGCTCCTGTCGCTGGCCAACGTCGGCATGCAGGTCGTCGAGTACGTGTCGAAGACCATCTCGCACGGCATGCGGCTGTTCGGCAACATGTATGCGGGCGAGCTGATCTTCCTGCTCATCGCCATGCTCGGCGGCGCCTTCGCGTTGTCGTTGGGCGGCATCGCGCTGTCCCTGATGCACATCGTGGCCGGCACGGTCTGGGCGATCTTCCACATCCTGATCATCATCCTGCAGGCCTACGTCTTCATGATGCTGACGCTCGTCTACATCGGCCAGTCGCACGATTCGCACTGACCGTTCGCTTTTCCTTTCCCACCCTCACTAAAACTCTGGAGTCAACATGGAACTCATCGGTCTCGTCGCAGTCGCCGCCGGCCTCATCATCGGCCTGGGCGCTCTCGGCGCTTGCGTCGGCGTCGGCATCATGGCC
>JBDTJD010000215.1:0-2921 GCA_039935975.1 Caldimonas sp. | reverse complement strand
TCAAGGACTACGCCCACCAGAAGAACTCGGTCTGGGGCGTCATGGCGCGAAATCGTGACCAGAACTTCGCCCTCAACCTGCTGATGGACCCGGAGTGCGACTTCATCACCCTGACCGGCACGGCGGGTTCCGGCAAGACGCTGATGTCCCTCGCCTCGGGCCTCAGCCAGGTGATGGACGACCGTCGCTACACCGAGATCATCGTCACCCGCGTGACGGTGCCGGTCGGCGAGGACATCGGCTTCCTGCCCGGCACGGAGGAAGAGAAGATGGGCCCGTGGATGGGTGCCCTCGACGACAACCTCGAGGTGCTCTCCAAGACCGACGGCGGCGCGGGCGAATGGGGCCGCTCGGCGACCAACGACCTGGTGCGCTCGAAGATCAAGATCAAGAGCCTCAACTTCATGCGCGGCCGCACCTTCCTCAACAAGTTCGTCATCATCGACGAGGCGCAGAACCTCACGCCGAAGCAGATGAAGACGCTGATCACGCGGGCGGGCCCGGGCACGAAAATCGTCTGCCTCGGCAACCTCGCGCAGATCGATACGCCCTACCTCACCGAAGGCTCGTCGGGCCTGACGTACGCCGTGGACCGCTTCAAGGGCTGGGCCCATTCGGGTCACGTCACCCTGGCGCGCGGCGAGCGCTCGCGCCTGGCCGATTTCGCGAGCGAAGTGCTCTAGCCGATCAGGTCGCGGACCTGCTGCAGCGCAGTCGGGTCCTCCATCGTCGTCAGGTCGCCGGGATCGCGGCGCTCGCACACCGCCTGGATGGCGCGGCGCAGGAGCTTGCCGGAGCGCGTCTTCGGCAGCGCGGACACGAAGAGCACCCGAGCCGGCCGCGCCAGCGCACCGAGCCGGCTGTCGACCGTCTTCATGATGTCTCCCTCGAGCTTCAGCCGTCCGCCGGCGTCATCGGCAGCCGGCGGGTCCCTGGCGATCACGAAGGCCATCGCCACTTGGCCCTTCAGCGCATCGGCGACACCGACCACGGCGACCTCTGCGACGTTCGGGTGGCTCGAGATGCTCTCCTCGATCTCCCGTGTGCCGAGGCGATGGCCGGCGACGTTGATGACGTCGTCGGTGCGGCCGAGGATGAAGAAATAGCCCTGCGGGTCGCGGATGCCCCAGTCGAAGGTGTTGTAGACCATGCGGCCCGGGAGGGTCTTCCAGTAGGTCTCGACGAAGCGCGCGTCGTCGTGCCACACGGTCTGCATGAAGCCCGGCGGGGTCGGTCCTTCGATGACGACGACGCCCTTCGTGTCCGGCTCGGTGATGTCGAGACCGGTGGCCTCGTCGACGATCTTCACGTCGTAGCCGTACATCGGCACGCCCGGGCTGCCGAACTTCGTCTCCTGCGGCTCGACGCCGTTGGCCAGAGTGAGGATCGGCCAGCCGCTCTCGGTCTGCCAGTAGTTGTCGATGATGGGCTTGCCGATCGCGTTCGAGATCCAGCTCGCGGTCGGCTCGTCGAGAGGCTCGCCGGCGAGAAAGAGTGCCCGCAACGACGACAGGTCGTGCTGCGCCAGGTACTTCGGATCGTGCTTCTTCAGGACGCGGATGGCGGTCGGCGCGGTGAACATCACCGTCACCTTGTACTGCTCGACGAGGCGCCACCAGATGCCGGCGTCGGGCCGGACCGGAAGGCCCTCGTACATGATCGTCGCCATGCCGGCAATAAGCGGACCGTAGACGATGTAGCTGTGGCCGACGACCCAGCCGATGTCGCTGGTCGAGAAGTACGTTTCTCCGGCATGGCCGCAGAAGATGTGCTTCATGCTCGCAGCCAGCGCGACGGCATAGCCGCCGGTATCGCGCTGAACGCCCTTCGGCCGGCCGGTCGTGCCGCTCGTGTAGAGCGTGTAGCTCGGATGGGTGGAATCGACCCAGACGCAGGGCACGATCGCCTCGAGGTGGCGCTCGCGCAACTCGGCATAGCGATGGTCGCGGCCTTCGGTCATCGACATGGGCGCCAGGCCGCGATCGACGAGCAGCACGCTCGCCGGCTTGTGTCGTGCCATCGCGATCGCTTCGTCGAGGAGCGGCTTGTAGCCGATGACCTTGCCAGCGCGGCTGCCGGCATCGGCGCTGATGACCACCTTGGCCTCGGCATCGTCGATGCGGTTCGCCAGGCTCGTGCTCGCGAAGCCGCCGAAGACGACCGAATGGATCGCACCGATGCGCGCGCAGGCCAGCATCGCGAAGGCCGCCTCGGGAATCATCGGCAGGTAGAGCAGGACGCGATCGCCCGAGACGACGCCGAGCGACTGCAGCACCGCGGCCATGCGCTGCACCTCGGCATGCAGTTCGGCGAACGAGTAGACGCGCTCGCTGCCGGTCTCGGTCGAAACGTGGATCAGCGCCGGCTGCGAAGCCCGCGTCGCGAGATGGCGATCGACGGCGTTGTGGCACAGGTTGGTCGTGCCGCCGACGAACCAGTTCACGAAAGGTGGCCGGCTCGTGTCGCAGACGGTGTCGAACGGGCGCTGCCAATCGACAAGGCGTGCCTGCTCGGCCCAGAAGCCGTCGGGGTCCGCGAGCGAGCGGCGATGGAATTCGGCGAAGGTCCCGCTTCGGCTTGCGTTCATGTCGGCTTTCCTTGCTGCCGCGACGCGGGCAGCGTGACCATCGTCGTCGGCGACGGCGTCGTGCAGCCGGTGTCGCAGCACTTGCCCGGCTGACGATTGGACGTGATCCTGCGATCCGGGTCTGCGAGGATGCCGCGCCCGAGCAGCCGCTCGACGAGCTCGACCTTGCTGCCTACCGGATAGTTGCGCCAGATCTCCTGCTTCATCGCCGCCGGCGATCCGCCGCCGTGCAGGCTGATCACCGAGTACCAGCCACCCTGGTACGACGCGGTCAGGTCCTCGATGAAGCGCGCCGCCTGGATGCGCTTGTCGTAGGGCACGTCGGGGCTCGCGC
>JBDTJD010000214.1:0-3434 GCA_039935975.1 Caldimonas sp. | reverse complement strand
ATCCGCTACGGCTTGCTGGCGAGCTGGCTGCTCGTGTTCATGATCTTCGAGCGCGAGTACTCCACGGGTGTCTATCTTCTCGGCCCGGGCACCGAGGTGATCGGCTCGCTGCTCGTCTCGCTGTGGGGCACCGGCGCCGCCGAATCGGTGGCGGCGCTTTCCTTCATCAACGTCGTGCTGGTCGGCCTCGGCCTGACCGTGGCGCTGCGCTTCGGAGTGAAACTGCATGACTGACGCCGCCCAACCCGCGGTCCCGGCGAACAAGCTGCGCGTCGACGACCTGCACCTTTCCTATGGCGACAACGCGATCCTGAAGGGCGTCTCCATGCAGCTCGCCCAGGGCGAGGTCGTCTCCCTTCTGGGCCCGTCGGGCAGCGGCAAGACGACACTGCTGCGCGCCGTCGCCGGGCTCGAGGCGGCGCACCGCGGCTCCATCCGCATCGAGGACCGTCCGGTGTTCGACGCTGCGACGAAGCTCGAGCTGCCCGCGGAAAAACGCAACCTGGGGCTCGTCTTCCAGTCGTACGCGCTCTGGCCGCACCGCACCGTCTTCGACAACGTCGCGTACGGCCTGAAGCTGCGCAAGGTCGACAGCGGCGAGGTGCGCACGAGGGTCGATGCCGCACTTGCCAACCTCGGCCTCGGCCAGCTTGGCGACCGCCTGCCGCACCAGCTTTCGGGCGGCCAGCAGCAGCGCGTCGCGATCGCGCGGGCGCTTGTCTACAACCCGCCGGTCATTCTCATGGACGAGCCGCTTTCCAACCTCGACGCCAAGCTGCGCGAGGAGGCGCGCGCCTGGCTGCGCGAGCTGATCCTCAAGATGCGTCTGTCCGCGCTGGTCGTCACGCACGACCAGAACGAGGCGATGGCGATGTCGGATCGCATCCTTCTTCTCAACAACGGCGTGATCGAGCAGCAGGGCACGCCGCAGGAGCTCTACAGCCAGCCGAAGACCCTCTTCGTCGCCGACTTCATGGGCAGCAACAACCGGCTCGAAGGCAAGATCGTCGAGCGTCGTGGCGATTCCGCCTTGCTCGCCGGTGCCGGCTGGCAGCTCTGGGGCGAGGCCCGAGGCGCGGGCGCGGCCGGCAGCGTGGCGACCGGCATGGCGCGGCTCGAGCGCGTCCGCCTGGCGAGTGGCGACGGCGCCAACGTGGTCAGGCTTCCCCTGGTCACCTCGATGTTCCTCGGCGACCGCTGGGAGCACCTCTTCCATCTCGGTGACCAGCGACTGCGCGCGTACGGGCCGGTCGGCCTCGCGCCGGGAGAGCAGTGGCTGGAGATCGCGCCGGAGCACCTCTGGATCTTCTGAAACCCTGGCAACGGCGTGGCCCCGGGGCCGGCGCGGCCGATCGGGCTGCCTCTCCCGGATAGCCTCCGCCCATGGACAAGTTCCGCCTCGACAAGTGGCTCTGGGCCGCGCGATTCTTCAAGACCCGGGCACTGGCCGCCGACGAGATCGCCAAGGGCCGGGTCTCGGTCAACGAGCAGGTCGCCAAGGCCTCGCGCGAGTTGCACGAAGGCGATGTCGTCGAGCTGCGCCAGACCGGCACGCAGCGGACCCTGGTCGTCCGCGGCCTGTCCCGGCTGCGCGGCCCGGCACCGACCGCCCAGGCGCTCTACGAGGAGACCGAGGCGAGCATCGAGCGGCGCGCCAGGGAGGCCGCGGAGCGCAAGCTCAACCCCGAGCCGTCTCTGGCGATCGACCAGGGCCGCCCGACCAAGCGCGACCGGCGCCAGCTGGCCGACTGGAACCGCTGGAGCGCGTCGGCCGACCCGGAGTGATCCGGCGCCGAAAGCGCCGAGAATTCCCTCTTGAATTGAGGGAGATGCGCCCAAAGTCGTCGGAATGAACGCGAACGACCCCGCCCAGCCCTATTCGCCCGACGGCCTCGATCCGGTCCGAAACGACGTCGACACCGGCGCCGGCAGCCAGGCGCCAGCCTCCGGCTCCGCCGATCTCGAAGCCCGCCACGCGGAACTCTCCGACGCCTTCCTGCGTGCCAAGGCCGATGCCGAGAACACGCGTCGCCGCGCCGAGGAAGAAGTTGCCAAGACGCGCAAGTTCGCCGTCGAGAGCTTCGCCGACAGCCTGCTCCCCGTGCGGGACAGTCTCGAGGCGGCGATCGCCATCCCGGCTGCGACCCAGCAGCAGCTTCTCGAGGGTGTCCATGCGACCCTGCGCCAGCTCACGACGGTGCTGGAGCGCAACAAGGTCTTCGAGATCAACCCGGCGCCGGCATCGCGCTTCGACCCGCATCAGCACCAGGCGATCAGCGTCGTGCCGGTGCCGAGCCAGGAGCCGAACACCATCGTGGCCGTCCTGCAAAAGGGCTACCTGATCGCCGACCGGGTGCTTCGCCCGGCCCTCGTCACCGTGAGCGGGCCCGGCTGACGGCGCTTGAAAGCGCTTCGCCCGTCCGCACCTCGAACCCAATCGAATCAATTTTCCCGGAGAAGAACATGGCAAAGATCATCGGCATCGACCTCGGCACCACCAACTCGTGCGTCGCCATCATGGAAGGCAACACCACCAAGGTGATCGAGAACAGCGAGGGTGCACGCACGACGCCCTCGATCGTCGCCTACCAGGACGGTGGCGAGATCCTCGTCGGCGCGTCGGCCAAGCGGCAGGCCGTCACGAACCCGAAGAACACCATCTACGCGGTGAAGCGCCTGATCGGCCGCAAGTTCACCGAAAAGGAAGTGCAGAAGGACATCGGCCTGATGCCCTACAAGATCGTCGCCGCCGACAACGGCGACGCCTGGGTCGACGTCCGCAACGAGAAGCTCGCGCCGCAGCAGATCTCGGCCGAGATCCTGCGCAAGATGAAGAAGACCGCCGAGGACTATCTCGGAGAAAAGGTGGTCGACGCCGTGATCACGGTGCCGGCCTACTTCAACGACGCGCAGCGCCAGGCAACCAAGGACGCCGGCCGCATCGCCGGCCTCGAGGTGAAGCGGATCATCAACGAGCCGACCGCGGCGGCATTGGCCTTCGGCCTCGACAAGACCGATCGCGGCGACCGCAAGATCGTCGTCTACGACCTCGGCGGCGGCACCTTCGACGTGTCGATCATCGAGATTGCCGACGTCGACGGTGAAAAGCAGTTCGAGGTGCTGTCGACCAACGGCGACACCTTCCTCGGCGGCGAGGACTTCGACCAGCGGATCATCGACTACATCATTGCCGAGTTCAAGAAGGACCAGGCCGTCGATCTGTCGAAGGACGTGCTCGCCCTGCAGCGTCTGAAGGAAGCGGCCGAGAAGGCGAAGATCGAGCTGTCGAGCAACTCGCAGACCGACATCAACCTGCCGTACGTCACGGCCGATGCCTCGGGCCCGAAGCACCTCAACATCAAGCTCACTCGCGCCAAGCTCGAAGCCCTGGTGGAGGAGCTGATCGAGCGCACGATCGCGCCCTGCCGCACGGC
>JBDTJD010000213.1:0-5029 GCA_039935975.1 Caldimonas sp. | reverse complement strand
CTTGGGCGTGGGCGCCGACGGCGCCGAACAGGAAAGCGACGGCGATGAGTGCGTTCTTCATGGTGGATTCCTCGAGAAGGATATGGTTTTGATGGTGAAAAAAGTGGTTGGCTGCCCCGGCCGGAACTCGCTCGTGCGAAATCCGACCCGCAAGCGCTTCGCCGCCCTGGTCTCAAACGGCGATGGACCGGTTTTGGTTGACGAGAGGCGGCTCTGCCTTTCAGGGTGAGTCGCGCGGGGTAGCGGGTGCCGGGCGCTCGAGCAGCGGGGCGTTGGAATCACTCGACGGATCGCCCGAATCGGGCTCCGGGGCGAACAACAGGTGCGATGCCGAGCCAGCTGACGAACTGCCGAGAGACCTCCCACATTACAACGGGGCCATGCGCCCGGTCGCACCTCGTCGCCCCCGGGCTCGCCTGAGCATGACGACGCGCATCGGCCTCATTTCCGACACCCACGGTCTGTTGCGGGATGAAGCTGCCGGCTTCCTGCGCGGCTGCGACCTCATCGTCCATGCTGGCGACATCTGCGACCGGGCGGTGCTCGACGCGCTCGCGGCGATCGCCCCGACCATTGCCGTGCGTGGCAACAACGACCGCGGCGCCTGGGCCGAGGCGCTGCGCGAGTCGGAGCTCGTCGAGGCCGGCGGCATGGTGCTCTACGCGATCCACGACATCGCCGCGATCGACCTCGATCCTCGGGCGGCCGGCGTGCGTGTCGTCGTCTCCGGCCATTCGCACAAGCCGGGTGTCGAGGAGCGCGACGGCGTGCTTTTCGTCAATCCGGGCAGCGCGGGACCGCGCCGCTTCTCGCTGCCGATCTCGATCGCCGAGCTCGTCATCGACGGCGGCGACGTGTCGGTGCGCTTCGCGCAGCTCGCCGACCGTCGTCCCTGAGGGCGGCTAGCGTGCCGGAAGGGGCGGCGCGAGCGCAGGCGATGGCGTCGGCACGAGCTTGACCTCCACCACCAGCGGCCGGGGCGGCGGCGCGGCCTGGCGCCAGACCCGGCTCACGACCGCGAAGATCAGCGCCGCGAGCGCGATCGCGATCAGCACGGCGACGGCCCGGGCGCGCCGGCTCGGCCCGGCCCACTCGATTCCGTCCGCGGCGGCCTTCACGCGCTGCCGGGCGTCGTGCGACGCCGCCGGGCCCGTGCGCCAGCGCGTCGTTCTCGCAGTGCCTTGCCGCATGACCACCGGACGATTGTGCTCGTGCCGGTCGGGGCCGCGTTCCCGGCAGGGGCGACGTACAGTCCTCGTTCAACGCCTTCCTTCCGGTCGACTTCACCGGTGCTTTCGCCTTTCCCCTTGAAACTCGACAACTCCTACGGCCGTGACCTCGAGGGCTTTTCGGTGCCGTGGCGACCTGCTGCGGTGCCGGCACCCAAGCCGCTCTTCTTCAACCGGCCGCTCGCCGAAGAGCTCGGCCTCGACGTCGTCGCGCTCGCCGGCGAGGCCGGCGCCGCGCTCTTCTCCGGAAACGCCGTCCCCGAAGGCGCCGAGCCGATCGCCCAGGCCTACGCCGGCCACCAGTTCGGCGGCTTCTCGCCCCAGCTCGGCGACGGGCGGGCGATCCTGCTCGGCGAGGTCATCGACCGCGCCGGCCAGCGTCGCGATATCGCGCTCAAGGGCTCGGGCCGCACGCCCTTCTCGCGTGGCGGCGACGGCAAGGCCGCCGTCGGGCCCATGCTGCGCGAGGCGCTGATCGGCGAGGCGATGCACGCGCTCGGCATCCCGACGACGCGCGCGCTCGCCGTCGTCGCCACGGGCGAGCCGGTGCTGCGCGAGACACCCCTTCCGGGTGCGGTGTTGACGCGTGTCGCGTCCAGCCACATTCGGGTGGGTACCTTCCAGTTCTTCGCCGCCCGCGGTGACGCCGCGCGCGTTCGCCAGCTCGCCGAGTACACGATCGCCCGCCACGACCCCGACCTGGTCGGCGCACCCGGACGGTTTCTCGCGCTGCTCGAGCACGTCGCCGAGCGCCAGGCAAGGCTGATCGCGCAGTGGATGAACATCGGCTTCATCCACGGCGTGATGAACAC
This sequence comes from Caldimonas sp., assembly GCA_039935975.1. Taxonomy (GTDB): domain Bacteria; phylum Pseudomonadota; class Gammaproteobacteria; order Burkholderiales; family Burkholderiaceae_C; genus Schlegelella_A. Next base: position 2,988 of record JBDTJD010000213.1, on the reverse strand, counting down.
CGACAACATGACGATCTCGGGCGAGACGATCGACTACGGGCCGTGCGCCTTCGTCGAGGCCTACGACCCCGAGGCCGTGTTCAGCTCGATCGACTCGCACGGTCGCTACGCCTTCGGCAAGCAGCCGGTCATGGCACGCTGGAACCTGGCGAGGCTGGCCGAGTCGCTGCTGCCGCTCGTCGCCGACGACGCCGACGAGGCGACGGCTGCCGTGATGCGCGTGCTCGACGCGTTCCCGAGCCGCTATCGCCACCACCTGCTTGCCGGCCAGCGGGCCAAGCTCGGCCTCGAGCGGGTCGAAGGCGCGGACGACGGATTCGATGCGACGCTCGCCGACGACTGGCTCGCCGCACTGCACGCCGGGGGCGTCGATTTCACCCTGGGCTGGCGTCGCCTGGCCGACGCCGCCGCCGGCGACGACGCGCCGCTGCGTGCGCTCTTCGCCGATGCGAGCGCGCCCGGCGCGTGGCTCGAACGCTGGCGCGAGCGTTGCGCGCGCGAGGACGAGGGCGTATCGGGCAACGGCACGGCCGCAGGCGCCGGTCGCGCCGAGCGCATGCGCGCCGTCAATCCCATCGTGATCCCGCGCAATCATCGCGTCGAGGAAGCGCTCTCGGCGGCCTCGGACAATGACGACATCGGACCGTTCGACCGCCTCCTCGCCGCAGTGCGCCGCCCGTACGACGAAAGCCTCGACAACGCCGCCTATGCCGGGCCGGCGCCGACCGAGGTCACGGCCGGGTACCGGACTTTCTGCGGCACGTGACCGGCCCCCGGGCCCATTGAGAGTCCAGGATGACGGACCGCCTTCTGCATCGATCCTTCCACGCGGTCGCCGCGCTCCTCGTCGCGACGATCGTCGCCGCGTGCGGCGGCGGTGACGACACGCCGGCGGCCCCGAACGGCTTCCAGGGCAATGTGTCGTCCGCCGTGCCGCTCGTTGCCGCGCCTCGCGTGGCGGCGTCGCCCGACGGTGCCACCTGGCTCGCCTGGGTCGAAGGCGACAACACCCATCAGACGCTGATCGGCGCGCGCGTCGACAGCGTCGGCGTGATCACGAAGCTGCCGGTCACGTCGAACGTCGACGGCGCCCTGCGTGATGTCCAGGTCACGGTCGTCGGCACGACGCCGATCGTCACCTGGCGCCAGTACGCCGCCAGCGGCAGCGTGACGGTCGCGGCCGCATCGTTCCAGGGCTTCGCCTGGTTCGCCGAGTTCGCGTCGCCGGCGTCGGCCCAGGGCGACGTGCGGCCGCTGCCGATCCTCGCCGGCGAGGTCTCGCTCCAGTGGACGCGCACCGATGCATCGGGCCGGTTCGAGCTCGTTGCGGCGCGGCGCTCGCCGTTCGGCCTCTGGTCGGCGCCGAAGGTGATCCGCAGCGGCGATCCCGGTGCGGTGCTGCTGCGCTCGAGCCAGTCGTCGGATGGCAGCGGCGGGTTGATGGCGCTCTGGTCGGAGCAGCCGAGTGGCGTTGCGGGATCGCCGGAAACGCTGCTGTCGTCGCAGTACGACGAGACGGCAGCGACATGGCGCGCGCCGCTCACGGTCGACGTCGGCAGCTCGTACGGTTCTCCCGCGGTCGGCTCGACCGGAACGTCGGCCTGGGTCGCCGTCTGGCTTGCGGGCAACGCAGTCGCTCGAACCGCCGTCATCGGCAAGCGCTTCAGTGGCGGCGTGTGGTCCGCAGCGACGGATCGCATCGATCAGGGGCAGGACGCGTCGATCAGCGAGCTCGTGCTGGCGCCGCGGAACTTCCATGTTCATGCCGGATGGATCGGCGTCGCGGCGGGCGCCGGGTCGGGCAACGTGCGCGCCGCGTCGTTCGACGTGGCGGGCTCCGCCTGGACAGCGCCGTCGCGGGTCGGTTCGGCAGCGAACGGCGTGCCGCTCGGCCTCGCGCTGCGCACCGACGGCCAGGGCACGGTGGCCGCGGCGTGGTCCGTGTCTCAGGGCATCGGCGGCTTGCAACTCGCGGTGACCGATCCCGCGGGCGTCTGGCAGGGCGCCTCCCAGGTCGACCCGAACGGCGTTGCGCCCGACCTCGCATTCTTCGCCGCCACCGACCTCGTCACGACCTGGTACCGGCCGGTCGCTGGCGGGCTCGACGATGTCGCGGTGCGCAGGACGCGCTGACGTCAGTCGCCGCGATGCCCCGGTGTCTGCGTCATCTCGGCGCTTTCGCGCCGCCCGGTGCCGAGCTCGCGTCGAGCGGCCCCATCGATCCCGCGGAGGCACCGGCCAGGAGCTTGTGCAAGCGCTCTCGCTCCACGCGGTAGCGCGCGACGATGTCGGTCACGCTGCGTTCCTGGCCGCGGAACGCGTCGGCCAGTCCGTTGAAGGACCCGTCGTTGTCGTCGATCGAGCGGCGCAGCGGTGCGGGCATCGGGCCGCGAGGGTGAAACGCGGCCTCGGTGTCCAGCCCCTTGCGCTTGTCGGCGAGCTCGTCGAACCGCCGCATCGCGAGCCGGATGTTGCGCATGACGCCGTCGATCTCGACCGCCTCGGCCCGGCGATGAGATGCCTCGTCGGGGAAGCGCTCCAGCAGCTGCCGGTCCGCGCGCGCGGCGCTTTGTCGGGCTTCGTCCTCGATCGTCGCGATGCGCGCCGTCTCGACGCTGGACGCGGCTTCCGCCATGGACGGCGACCTCGCGTCGGGGCAAGGCAACTGCGACAGCGTGACCGCCTTCGTCTTCGGGTCGACGCACTTGTAGACCTTGCCGAACGCCGCGCCCGGACCCATGGCGAGGGCGGCGCCGGCGATGGCGATGGCGACGAGGCGATGGCTCACCGCCGGGCGCAAGCGCTGCGCCGGCTGCGTGCGACCCATCGAACACGGGACGGCAGCCCGCACGGCTAGCCCCTGTCCCGGCGCTCGACGCGGCCGTCGGCGTGGCGCGCGAAGCGGACCGGATCGGCACCGTGCACCGGCGCCGCGTCGGGCCAGGGCCAGCCGCCGAACTGCGTGCGCTGATAGTCGGCGAACGCCTG
>JBDTJD010000212.1:0-4305 GCA_039935975.1 Caldimonas sp. | reverse complement strand
AGCTGGCTCAACTTCTACCTGAAGGGCGACCGCTACTCGCGCGCCAAGCTCAACGCCGACCTCGAGACGCTGCGCGCCTACTACCAGAACCGCGGCTACCTCGAGTTCGAGGTCGAGTCGACGCAGGTCGCGATCTCGCCCGACAAGCAGAACATCGCCATCACGATCAACGTGAAGGAAGGCCAGCTCTACACCGTCACCGGCGTGAAGCTGGAGGGCGAGTACCTCGGCAAGGAGGACGACTTCCGCACGCTGGTCACGATCAAGCCTGGCGATCCCTACCGCGCCGAGGCGATCGCACAGACGTCGCGCGCCTTCGTCGATCGCTTCGGGACCTTCGGGTATGCCTTCGCGAAGGTCGATTCGCGTCCCGAGATCGATCGAGCGAACGGACGCGTCGTCGTCACGCTCGTCGCCGATCCGCAGCGGCGGGTCTACGTGCGCCGCATCAATGTCGCCGGCAACACGCGCACCCGCGACGAGGTCATCCGGCGCGAGTTTCGCCAGTTCGAGTCGTCGTGGTACGACGGCGCGAAGATCAAGCTGTCGCGCGACCGGGTCGACCGGCTCGGCTACTTCAGCGACGTCAGCGTCGACACGAGCGAGGTGCCAGGCGCCGCCGACCAGGTCGACCTCACGATCACGATCAAGGAAAAGCCCACCGGCAACCTCTCGCTCGGCGCCGGCTTTTCCTCGGCCGACAAGCTCTCGCTCACCGCGTCGATCAAGCAGGAGAACATCTTCGGCTCGGGCAACTACCTGGGCCTTGATCTCAACACCAGCAAGTACAACCGCACGATCGTGCTGAGCACGGTCGATCCCTACTTCACCATCGACGGCATCTCGCGCGCGATCGATCTCTACTACCGCACCAGCCGGCCGATCAACAGCCAGGGCGAGGAATACAAGCTGGTGACCCCAGGTGCGGCGATCCGCTTCGGCGTGCCCTTCAGCGAGTACGACACGGTGTTCTTCGGCGTCGGCGCCGAGCGCACCCAGATCAAGGGCGCGACAGCCCTTCCGAACAGCTACTTCCTCTATCGCGAACAGTTCGGGGAGTCGAGCGGTTCGATCCCGTTCACGATCGGCTGGACGCGCGACAACCGGGACAGCGCGCTCGTGCCCACGGCAGGGCGCTACATGCGCGTCAATCTTGACTACGCCCCGATCGGCGGCGCGAAATTCCTGCGCGTCAACCTCCAGGGACAGCAGTACGTCAATTTCACGCGCACGATCAGCTTCGGCGTCAACGCGGAGATCGGCTACGGCAAGGGTCTGGGCAGCCGCCCGTACCCGATCTTCAAGAACTTCTACGGTGGCGGCCTGGGCACCGTCCGCGGCTTCGAGCAGGGCTCGCTCGGCCCGGTGGACGTCACCGGCGCGTTCATAGGCGGCAACCGGCGCTTCAATCTCAACAACGAGCTCTACCTGCCGGTGCCGGGCGCCGGCTCGGACCGGACGCTGCGTGTCTTCCTGTATGCAGATGCCGGAAACGTGTGGGGCGAGAACGAGCGCATCGGCCTGGACAGCCTGCGCGCTTCGGCGGGCCTGGGGGTGAGCTGGGTGTCACCTGTCGGGCCGCTCAAGCTCAGCTACGGCACGCCGATCAGGAAGAAGCCGGAAGATAGAATCCAGCGGCTTCAGTTTCAGATCGGGACCGCCTTTTGATGAACTGCCACATCCTGAAATCGCTGCTCGCGGCGATGCTCGTCGCCGGTGCGGCGGCCACGGCGTCGGCGCAGGAGCTGAAGATCGGCTACGTCAACAGCGATCGCGTCCTGCGCGAGGCGGTGCCGGCGAAGGCGGCGCAGACCAAGCTCGAGGCCGAGTTCTCGAAGCGCGAGAAGGATCTCAACGATGTCGCCAGCCGCCTCAAGGCGGCGAGCGACAAGCTCGACAAGGACGCACCCACGCTCGCCGAGGCGGAGCGCACCCGGCGCCAGCGCGAGCTTGTCGACCAGGACCGTGAGCTCCAGAGGAAGCGCCGCGAGTTCCAGGAAGACCTGAGCCAGCGCAAGAACGAGGAGCTCGCCACCGTCGTGGAGCGCACCAACCGGGTCATCAAGCAGATCTTCGAGACCGAGAAGTACGACCTGATCCTGCAGGAGGCCGTGTTCTGGAGCCCCAAGGTCGACATCACCGACAAGGTGATCAAGGCGCTCAACGCCCAGGGCGGCAAGTAGGAAGCCACCGGCGGTGAGCGAAGTCGCACTTCGCGAGATCACCGAGCGGCTCGGCGGAGAACTGATCGGCGACGGGTCGATCCGGATCGCATCGATCGGGCCGCTCGAGTCGGCGACGCCGTCGACCATCGCCTTCCTGTCGAACCCGCGCTACGCGAAGCAGCTCGGCGTGTCGGCGGCTGGCTGCGTCATCGTCGCTCCGGCTCATCGCGACGTGGCGGTGGCTCGCGGCGCCACCATCGTGAGCGACGATCCCTATCTGTATTTCGCACGGCTGACGCAGTGGTGGGCAGAGCGCATCCGCCCGCGCATCGAGCGCGGCGTGCATCCGAGCGCGGTTGTCGATGCTGGCGCGACGCTGGGTGCCGAGGTGTCGATCGGCGCATTCGCCGTGGTCGAGAGCGGGGCGATCCTCGGCGACGGCGTGACCCTCGGCGCGCACGCCTTTGTCGGCCGCGACTGCCGCATCGGTGCCGGCACTCGCCTGGCGCCTCGCGTCACCGTTCTCTACGAGAGCACGCTCGGCGCCCGCTGCTTTGTCCAGTCGGGCGCCGTCATCGGTGCCGACGGCTTCGGCTTCGCGCCCGACAGCGGGCGGTGGGTGAAGATCGAGCAGCTCGGCCGAGTCGTCATCGGCGACGACGTCGAGATCGGCGCCAACAGCTGCATCGATCGCGGCGCAGCCGGCGACACCGTCATCGGCGACGGCGCGAAGATCGACAACCAGGTGCAGGTCGGCCACAACGTTCGCATCGGCCAGCACACCGCCATCGCCGGCTGCGTCGGCATCGCCGGAAGCGCGGTCATCGGGGCCCACTGCATGATCGGCGGCGGCGCCGGCATCAGCGGTCATCTCACGATCGCGGATCACGTCGTCATCTCGGGCGCGACGTCGATCACTCGATCGATTCACAAGCCAGGCTTCTACAGCGGCGTCTTTCCGTTCGACGACAATGCCGCGTGGGAAAAGAACGCGGCCACCTTGCGCCACTTGCACGCGCTGCGAGACCGGGTGCGAGCGCTGGAGAAAAAGTCGACATGACGATGGACATCCACGACATCCTGAAGAGGCTGCCGCACCGCTATCCGTTCCTGATGGTCGACCGAGTCGTCGAGCTCGAGCACGGCAAGCGCATCGTCGCGCTGAAGAACGTCACCATCAACGAGCCCTACTTCGTCGGCCATTTTCCCCTGCGCCCGGTGATGCCCGGCGTGATGATGCTCGAGGCGCTCGCGCAGGCGGCGGCGCTGCTCTCGTTCGACGCCCTCGATGCGGCGCCCGACGACAAGCGCCTCTACTACTTCGCCGGCATCGACTCGGCGCGCTTCAAGCGTCCCGTCGAGCCGGGTGACCAGCTTCTCCTCGAGGTCACGCTCGATCGCATGAAGTCGGGTATCTTCAAGTTCAGCACCCGCGCCACTGTCGATGGCGAGCTCGCCGTCGAGGCCGGGCTGATGTGCGCGGTGCGAGCGCTCGAGTAGGGCCGGTCCCGCCGATGGCGAAGATCCATGGGACGGCGATCGTCGAGGCCGGCGCCGAGCTGGCCGAAGACGTCGAGATCGGCGCGTACAGCATCGTTCGCCGGCACGTCCGGATCGGCGTGGGCACGGTCGTCGGCCCGCATTGCGTGATCGAGGGCCGCACGACGATCGGGCGCGAGAACCGGATCTTCCAGTTCTGTTCGCTGGGCGCGATCCCTCAGGACAAGAAGTACGCCGGCGAGCCGACGGCGCTCGAGATCGGCGACCGCAACACGATTCGCGAGTACTGCAACTTCAACCTCGGCACCGCGCAGGACGCCGGAACCACGAGGATCGGCAGTGACAACTGGCTGATGAACAACGTCCACATCGCGCACGACTGCGTCGTCGGCGACCAGACCATCATGGCCGGCTACGCCGGGCTTGCCGGCCATGTCCACCTGGGCGACTGGGCAATCGTCGGCGCGATGAGCGGCCTGCACCAGTTCGTGAGGATGGGCCCGCACAGCATGTGCGGCTTCCAGAGCCACGTCTCGCAGGACGTGCCGCCCTTCATGATGGTCGATGGCAACCCGCTCACCGTGCGCGGCTTCAACGCCGAGGGCCTGCGTCGTCGAGGCTTTTCGGCCGAACGCATCGC
>JBDTJD010000211.1:0-3353 GCA_039935975.1 Caldimonas sp. | reverse complement strand
CGCCGACTACGAAGCCAACCTCGTGCCGACGCCGGTCGCGCCGCTCGACATGGCCGAGGTCGTGCGCTGCATCGATCGCCACGTCGGCGCCGATGCGATCTTCACCAACGGCGCCGGCAACTTCGCCGGCTGGCTGAGCCGCTTCCATCGCTTCGCAGGCCTTCGCCACGCCGGCAGGACGCATCTCGCGCCGACCTCGGGCGCGATGGGCTACGGCGTGCCTGCGGCGATCGCCGCTTCGCTGCTGGCGCCGCAACGCACGGTCATCAACATCGCCGGCGACGGCGACTTCCTGATGACCGGCCAGGAGCTCGCGACCGCGGCCTCGCACGGTGCCGGCCGCGGCGGCGGCAAGCTGATCTCGATCGTTGTCGACAACGGCAGCTACGGCACGATCCGCATGCACCAGGAGCGCGAGTACCCCGGACGCGTCTCGGGCTCCGACCTCGGCAACCCCGACTTCGCGGCGCTCGCGCGAGCCTACGGCTGGCATGCCGGCGCGCGGGTCGAGACCACGGCGGCGTTCGAGCCCGCGCTCGTCGACGCGCTCGCCGCCGACCGACCGGCGCTCATCCACCTCAAGCTCGACGCCGACGTCATCACCAGCCGCACGACGCTCGCCGCGATCCGCCAGAAGGCCGAGGCGCGCATCGCGCACGACAGACCCGCAACCCGAGGTAAGCCATGACTCCCGCCGCCGACTTCTCCACCTGCGATCTGTGCGACCAGCACAAGGCCGGCCACGGCACGACCTTCTTCGTCCTGCCGCCGGCCTTCGCCGACTACGGCGGCGTTTCGACCTTCAGCGGCGTCGTCTCGACCGTGAAGTGCTATGAGGACAACTCGCTCGTCAAGGCCGCGCTCGACACGCCGGGCGGGGGTCGCGTTCTCGTCGTGGACGGCGGCGGATCGGTGCGGCGCGCGCTGGTCGGCGGCAACGTTGCCGCCGCCGCGCAGAGGAACGGCTGGGCCGGCCTCGTCATCGACGGTGCCGTGCGCGACGTCGCCGAGCTGGCCGCGACGGAGATCGGCATCCGCGCTCTCGCACACGTGCCGATCCCGACCGAGAAGAAGAACCAGGGCGAGCGCGACGTGCCGGTCCAGGTGATGGGCCTGTGGGTCAGGCCGGGCGACCGGCTCTTCGCCGACGCCGACGGCATCGTCCTCCTCAGGACGGCCTGACGACCTCGAGCAGCCGGTCGAGGCCGCCGGTCTCGATCGACACATTGGCCGCCGCACGCACCTTCGGCTTCGCGTGGTACGCGACCGACAGGCCGGCGACGGCCATCATCGGCAGGTCGTTCGCACCGTCGCCGACGGCGATGGCGCGCGACGGCTCGATGCCGAGGATGGCGCAGGTCTCGAGCAGCATCCTGCGCTTCTCGTCGCCGTCGCAGATGTCGCCCCAGGGCTGGTCGACCATGCGGCCCGTGAGCGCGCCGTTCTCGATCTCCAGCACGTTGCTGCGGGTGAAGTCGAGGCCGAGGCGGTCGCGCACGCGGTCGCTGAAGAAGGTGAAACCGCCGGAGACGAGCAGCGTCTTCAGTCCGGCGGCCCGGCACGCGGCGACGAGCCGATCCGCACCCGGGTTCAGGCTCAGCCGCTCGTCGTAGACGCGCTGCAGCGCGGCCGCGGCAACGCCCTTCAGCAACGCGACGCGGCGACGCAGGCTCTCCTTGTAGTCGGCGATTTCGCCGCGCATCGCCGCTTCGGTGATGGCGGCGACCTCGGCTTTCCGGCCGGCGACGTCGGCGATCTCGTCGACGCACTCGATCGAGATCAGGGTCGAGTCCATGTCGAACGCGATCAGGCCGAAATCGGCGAGGCGCAGCGGCGACGCAAGGCCGCGCACGACGAGGCCCGGCGCGAACCCGGGCGTCGTCACGCCGCCGCCGCGCTCATCGGCGCCGGACGCTCGTCGACCGCCTTCGGCGTGCCGAGCGAGCGCAGCACGTCGCGCACGAGCTGCACGCGCTCGCGCACGTCGGGCGCCGCCCGCTCGATGCGCAGCTTGTCGTTGCCGGCGAGCTTGATGTGCCGGTTCTTCTGCACCAGCTCGATGATCCGCAGCGGATCGATCGGCGCGGCCGGCGCGAACGTGATCGCGGTCGCCTTCTCGCCGGCGTCGATGCGCGAGACGCCGTACGACTTGGCGAGGACGCGCAGGCGGTGCACGTCGAAGAGCGCCTGCGCCTGCGCCGGCAGCTTGCCGAAGCGGTCGGTGATCTCCTCCAGCAGCGCGTCGATCTGCTCGGCCTTGCCCGCGCTCGCGAGCCTCTTGTAGAGCGACAGGCGGATGTGGACGTCGCCGCAGTACGAGTCGGGCAGCAGCGCAGGCACGTGCAGGTTGATCTCGGTGACCGCCGAGAGCGGCGCGAGCAGGTCGGGCTCGCGGCCGTTCCGGAGCGACCGCACCGCCTCAGCCAGCATGTCGTTGTAGAGCTGGAAGCCGACTTCCATCATGTTGCCGCTCTGGTTGTCGCCGAGCACCTCGCCGGCGCCGCGGATCTCGAGGTCGTGCATCGCCAGGTAGAAGCCCGAGCCGAGCTCTTCCATCTGCTGAATCGCCTCGAGGCGCTGCGATGCCGCCTTCGACAACCCCTCGACGTCGGGAACCATGAGGTAGGCGTAGGCCTGGTGGTGCGACCTTCCGACGCGGCCGTGCAGCTGATGCAGCTGGGCGAGGCCGAACTTGTCGGCGCGGCTGATGACGATCGTATTGGCGCTCGGCACGTCGATGCCGGTCTCGATGATCGTCGAGCAGAGCAGCACGTTGAAGCGCTGGGCGACGAAGTCGCGCATCACGCGCTCGAGCTCGCGCTCGGGCATCTGGCCGTGGGCGACGGCGATTCGCGCCTCCGGCACGAGCGCCTGCAGCGTCTCGCGACGGTGCTCGATCGTCTGCACGTCGTTGTGCAGGAAGTAGACCTGGCCGCCGCGCTTGAGCTCGCGCAGCACCGCCTCGCGGATCGTGCTGGAGCTCTCGCTGCGCACGAAGGTCTTGATCGCGAGGCGTCGCTCGGGCGCGGTCGCGATCACCGAGAGATCGCGCAGCCCCTCGAGCGCCATGCCGAGCGTGCGCGGGATCGGCGTCGCGGTGAGCGTGAGCACGTCGACCTCGGCGCGCAGCGCCTTCATCTGCTCCTTGTGGCGCACGCCGAAGCGATGCTCCTCGTCGATCACGAGCAGGCCCAGTCGCGCGAACTTGACGTCGGCGGAGAGCAGCTTGTGGGTGCCGACGACGATGTCGACGGTGCCGTCTTCCAGACCGGCGAGCGCGGCCTTCACCTCCTTGGGCGAGCGGAATCGCGACAGCTCCGCGACCTTGATCGGCCACTTGCCGAAGCGGTCGG
>JBDTJD010000210.1:0-13865 GCA_039935975.1 Caldimonas sp. | reverse complement strand
ACGGTGAGGAACGGCCGCATCCTGGCTCTGGGCGAGCCGATGGTCGAGTTCAACCAGACCGGCGCCGAAGACGGCTCGCTCTACCTGCAGGGCTTCGGCGGCGACACCTCGAACTTCGCGATCGCCGCGGCTCGCCAGGGTGCGAGCGTGGGCTACGTCTCGGCGCTCGGCGACGACGTCTACGGCGGCATGCTGCGCGATCTCTGGCGGGCCGAAGGCGTCGACGACCGGCTCGTGCTCACCGATCCGAGGGGCTTCACCGCCGTCTACTTCGTCACCCACGACGCCGACGGTCATCACTTCAGCTTCTTTCGCCGCGGCTCGGCGGCGAGCCGGATGCGCCCGGCGCTGCTGCCGCGCGAGGCGATCGGCGAGGCGAGCGTGCTTCATCTCTCCGGCATCTCGCTCGCGATCTCGAAGACCGCCTGCGACGCTGGGCTCGCCGCGATGGACGTTGCCCGCGCTGCCGGCGCGCTCGTGTCGTTCGACACCAACCTGCGCCTGAAGCTCTGGCCTGTCGCGCGGGCGCGGCGCACGATCGACGCGGCGATCGCGCGAAGCGACATCTGCCTGCCGAGCCTCGAAGACATGACGGCGCTCACGGGCCTCGTCGAGCCCGACGCCGTCGTCGACCACTGCCTGGCGCTCGGCGCCCGAACCGTCGCCCTGAAGATGGGCGCCGAGGGCGCCTGGATCGCCGACGCAGCCCGGCGCGTACGGATCGCGCCGCATCGTTGCCGACCCGTCGATGCGACCGGCGCCGGCGACGTCTTCGGCGGCGCCTTCGTCGCTCGCCTGGTCGCGGGCGACGATCCGGAAAGCGCCGGACGCTACGCCGCCGTCGCGGCGGCCCTCTCGACCGAAGGCTACGGCGCGGTCGCGCCGATTCCGCAGGCGAAGCAGGTGCTGGCGGCGCTCAAGGCCGGCTAGAGCGCGGCGGGGCCCTGGAATCCGCGCGATCGGTACGTGAGCACGAGGGTGTCGCGATGACCGTGGGCGTCGACCGGTTGGATCGGCGTGCTCTCGTGGACGACGCGGGCGTCGTCGAGCACGAGCGCGGTCCACGGCTCGAGCATCGTGAAGCGCAGCCCTTGCGGTCCGTCGGCGTCGAACACGCGGGTCTCGCCGCCCTTGATGCCGAGGCGATCGACCAGCACGACGGCGACGAGGTCGACGCCGTCGCGGTGCGCACCCTCGGGGGTGGGCCGGCCGATGCCGTCGGTGGTGTCGATGCGGAACTGATGCGCCTCGACGTACCACGGCTGCTCGCCCCGGCAAGCCGAGGCCAGCACGGCGAACGACACGAGGATCCGTTGCCACGACGACGCCGCGAGCACCGCCGCATCGATCGGCTCGAACCAGCGCTCGATGCCGCCGTGCAACGCGTTGTATTCCACGGGCTGCCAGTGCGCTCTCTGCGGCACGAGCTCGATCGAACCGTCGACGATGACGCAGCTCGCATGGCGGCGCCGGCGATAGTGCCCGCCGTCACGCAGGTGGGCGTCGGGAGGCAGCGCATCCCACGAAGGTCGCAGAGCGTCGAGCTCGTCAAGGGTCGCGCCGGCGAAGCGCGCAAACGCGTCGGGCGCGAGCAAACCATGGCCGCTCGCCGCGAGCGCGTCGACGAGCGCGTCGGGCTCAGTCGTCGGCACGCCGAGCGGGGCGGGTGTCATGTGCCGTAGCGCTCGCGTGCGAGCTGCGCGCCTTTGGCCAGCGCGGCGAGCTTGGCCTCGGCCACCTCGCGACGCATCGGCGCCAGGCCGCAGTTGGTGCACGGAAACAGGCGCTCGCGCGGCACGAAGCGCAGCGCGCTGCCGATCGTCTCCGCGATCTCTTCGGGGGTCTCGATGACATCGGAGGCGACGTCGATGACGCCGACCATCACGTCCTTGCCGTCGAGAAGGCCCATCAGGTCGGCTGGAACGTGCGAGTGGAAGCACTCGAGCGAGACCTGGTCGATCGAACTCTTCGCGAGGGCGGGAAAGACCTGCTCGTACTGGCGCCACTGGTCGCCGAGCGTCTCTTTCCAGTCGATGTTGGCGCGGATGCCGTAGCCATAGCAAATGTGCACGGCTGTCTTGCATTCGAGCCCTTCGGCAGCCCGCTCGAGGGCAGCGACGCCCCATTCGGCCGCGTCGGCCATGTACACGTTGAAGGCCGGCTCGTCGAACTGGACGATGTCGACGCCGTCGGCCTGGAGCGCGCGCGCTTCCTGGTTGAGCAGTTCGGCAAACGCGAACGCGAGCCGGATGCGGCCTTCCTTGCCTTCACCGTAGTGGCGGTCGGCGACGGTGTCGACGATGGTCATCGGCCCGGGCAGCGTGAACTTCAGCGGCCTGGCGGTGTGTGCGCGCGCGAGTCGCGCCTCGGCCTCGTGGACCCGCCCCGCGAGTCGCAACGGCCCGACGACCTGCGGCACCATCGCGTCGTAGCGGTTGTCGCGGATGCCCATCTTCACCTTGTGCTCGAAGTCGATGCCTTCGACCCGGGCGAGGAATCCGTGGACGAAGTGCTGGCGCGACTGCTCGCCGTCGCCGACGATGTCGATGCCCGCGTCTTCCTGGACCTTGAGCCAGACGAGCGTGGCGTCGGCCTTGGCGCGATCGAGCTCGGCGCCGGTCGACTTCCACTCCGGCCAGAGCTTCTCGGTTTCGGCCAGCCAGGACGGTTTGGGCAGGCTGCCGGCAATGGCGGTCTCGAACATCGACGAATCCCTTTCCGCGGCGCGAAGGCCGCATGCGATACCGTGGCCTTCGCGGCGAAGATGCCGACGGCGCGCCGCGGGGGCGCTCGAGCCGTCTTCATTATGAGCACCCGCGATGGCTACCCCGCAGGCTGCACGACCTCGCCCGGCAGGAAGATTCACTTGCCGATCTTCGGGACCTCGATGCCGCAAGCCTGCGCGAGCAGGGCGTACGACGTGCGCCGCACGGCCGGATCGTGGGCCCACGTGTTGACCACGACCTCGTCCAGCAAGAAGGTCTCGGCGAGCCGGCCGATCTTGTCGGCGACCGTGCCGGGCGAGCCGACGAAGGCGCGCTCGCGCATCGACTGCAGGCCCTGCTCCTCGGCAGCGTCGAAGCCTCGCGCGGCGATCACGTCGGGCGACTGGAGCGGGCCCAGCACGCCGCGGCCGCGGTCGATCCGCCAGCGGTCGCGCGACAGCGCGAGATGCCTCGCCTCCTCGTCGCTGTCGGCGACGAGGGCCCAGATGCAGAGCGTCGCCTTCGGCGTCGGGTGGCGCTCGCTCGGCTGGTAGAGGCGCCGGTAAAGCGTCATCGCCTGCTCCGCGCCCTGACCGTCGGTGAAGAAGTAGGCGAACGCATAGGGCAGGCCGAAGTGCGCCGCGAGCTGCGCCCCGTAGTCGGAACTGCCGAGGATCCACACCTCGGGAGCGTGCGGTCCGAGCGGATGCGCGGTGATGCCGGCGTGCCGGCCCTCGCCGGTCCAGGCGAGCAGATCGCGAACCTGCACGGGAAAGTCCTCGGCGCCGTGCGAGGCGCCTGGATTGAGCGCACGGGCCGTGCGCATGTCGCCGCCGGGCGCGCGGCCGACACCGAGATCGATGCGCCCCGGCGCGAGCGCCTCGAGGACGCGAAACTGCTCGGCGACCTTGAGCGCGCTGTAGTGCGGCAGCATCACTCCCGCGCTGCCGATCCGAATCCTGGTCGTGCGCGCCGCGATCGCCGCCATCACGATCTCGGGCGCGCTGCCGACGATCGTCGGCAACCCATGGTGCTCGCTCACCCAGAAGCGCGAATAGCCGATCCGCTCGCAGTGCTCGGCGAGCGAGACCGTGTCGCGGATTGCGGCGTCTTCGCTGCTGCCGGCAAGCGAGACCGACTGGTCGAGGACGGAAAGGCGCAGTGCCATGGTCAGCCCTGCGGGTGGGTTGGATCGATCCAGCGGACCGTGTCGGGTTTTTCGACCGGCTCGATGTCGATGTTGACGGCGACCGCCTCGCCATCGCTGCGGCACAGCACGCACTCGAGCGTCTCGGTGGCGCTCGCGTTGATCTCCTGGTGCGGGACGTAGGGCGGCACGTAGATGAAGTCGCCCGGACCCGCCTCGGCGACGAACTCGAGGCGATCGCCCCAGCGCATCCTGGCCCGGCCCTTGACGACGTAGATCACGCTCTCGAGCGGGCCGTGGTGATGCGCGCCGGTCTTGGCGTCGGGATGGATGTGCACGGTGCCGGCCCAGAGCTTCTGCGCGCCGACGCGTGCGAAGTTGATCGCCGCCTTTCGGTCCATGCCGGGCGTCTGGGCCGTGTTGGCATCGAGCTGGTCGGCAGCGATGACGCGAACGCCATCGTGCTGCCAGCGCTTGTCCGTCGTGACGGTGGTCTTCCCGGTCATGTCTAGATACTCCTGGGGCGAACGCTGCGATGCAGGGTCGTGTACATTAGAGGCACAGTTATACGCAAGACAGTGGTTGTTCGTGATTCTCGTTCTACCCCCGCGGTTCTCGCGGCGGGCCAACTGAAATCCCCCTGATCGGTTCTTGAGTGTCGCTGCATGCGCCGCATGTTGCTGCGCATTCATTTCAATCGTAGACAGGATATTTTTTATGACGACCCAAACCGGAACCGTGAAGTGGTTCAACGAAAGCAAGGGCTTCGGCTTCATCGCGCAAGACGCGGGCGGCGCCGACCTCTTCGCCCACTTCCGCGACATCCAGGGCAACGGCTTCAAGACGCTCGCCGAGAACCAGCGCGTCGAGTTCGAAGTGAAGCAAGGCCAGAAGGGCCTGCAGGCCGCGAACATTCGCGTCCTCGCCTGATTCGCTTTCGAACCGGAGCTTCTCCGGAGAAAATGCCGCGGCACCTGCCGCGGTTTTTTTTCGCCCGCGTTTTCGTCCCCCGTTGAAGCGAGACTGCCGATGAACTCCCCCGCCGCATTGATCAATCACCAGGTCCGCCTGGCCCGTCGACCCGTCGGCCTGCCGACGCGGGCCGACTGGACCTTCACCGCCCAGCCGGTCGAGGTGCTCTCGCCCGGCGGCGTCGTCGTCAAGACCTTGGCGCTCTCGCTCGATCCGGCGATGCGCGGCTGGATGAACGAGGCGCGCAGCTACATCCCGCCGGTCGCGATCGACGCCGTGATGCGCGCGGGCGGGATCGGCTCGGTCACGGCGTCGGAGAATCCGGCGTTCGCCGTCGGCGACCGTGTCAGCGGCGCGCTCGGCGTGCAGGAGTACGCCTCGTTCACCGACAAGCAGCTCGCCCGCGGCGAGCTCGCGAAGATCGACACGCGCCTGGGCACGCTCACGCAATGGCTCAACGTCCTCGGCATGCCGGGCATGACCGGCTACTTCGGCCTGCTCGAGGTCGGCCAGGCCAAGCCCGGCGAGACCGTCGTCGTCTCGGGCGCGGCGGGCGCCGTCGGCCAGACTGTCGGCCAGCTCGCGAAGATCAAGGGCTGCCGCGCTGTCGGCATCGCAGGCGGTCCGGCGAAGTGCGCCTGGGTCGTCGACGAGCTCGGCTTCGACGCCTGCATCGACTACAAGGCCGGCCCCATCCGTGATGGTCTCAAGGCCCACTGCCCCGAAGGCGTCGACGTCTACTTCGACAACGTCGGCGGCGAGATCCTGGACGCGGTCCTCGCCAGGATCCGCCGCCATGCGCGCATCGTCATCTGCGGGGCGATCAGCCAGTACAACAACACCGAGGCGGTGAAGGGCCCGGCGAACTACCTCTCGCTGCTCGTCCACCGCGCCCGCATGGAGGGCATGGTCGTCTTCGACTACACCGAGCGCTTCCCCGCCGCGATCGCCGAGCTTGCCAGCTACCTGAAGGACGGCCGCATGAAGAGCCGCGAAGACGTGGTCGTCGGCCTCGAGACCTTCCCCGAGACCTTGCTCAAGCTCTTTCGCGGCGAGAACTTCGGCAAGCTCGTGCTGCAGGTCGCGAAAGACTGAAATCCGGCGCGCGGGCGACCTCGCGCGCGTTCGCGCCCGAAGCGGGCGCGCGTACGATCGCGTCGTGGCTGAGCTGCCTGCCGATTTCCTCCAGGCGCTGGTCGCGCAGAGCCGTGACCTGCTCGCCGTCACCGACGCGACCGGCGCGATCCTCTGGAGCAACGAGCGCTTCTCCGACACGACCGGCGCGATCGGCCGACCCGAGGCGACGCTCCTGGACTTCACGCCGCCGGGCGCTGCCGGTTCGGCCAGCCGCCTCTGCATCGCGCGCCTGCTGAGCTCGCAAGGGCCGGACTCCGGGAGGATCGAGCTGCGCGGCACAGGCGGCGAGCCCGTCTGGGTCGACGCGCACTCGTCGTGGTTTTCGGGCTGCATTCTCTGGACGCTCGTCGACGTCACGCACGTCAAGGCGCTCGAAGAGCGCGCGACCCGGCAGGACGAACTGCTCGATACGGCCCAGGAGTTCGGTCGCCTCGGCATCTGGGAGCGGCAGATCCCCTCCGGCGAAGGTCGTTGGGACAAGCACGTGTTCCGGTTCTGGGGCCTCGATCCGTCGGCCGGCACGCCGAGCTTCTCGAGCGCGATCGAGCAGATGCATCCGGAAGACCGCATGAGCACGATCTACCCGGAGTCGACCCGGCGCGCGGGCCGCTACGCGCAGCGCTTCCGGGTCATGCAGCGCGATGGCTCGACGCGCTGGATCCATTCGCAATGGGAAGTTCGCAATGGTTCGCGCGGCGTGCCGGAACGCGCCCTCGGCGTCATGCTCGACGACACCGAGGCCTACGACGCGGCGCGGGCGCTGAGCGACGTCAATGCCCAGCTCAAGATGGCCGTCGAGCTCGGCAAGATCGCGATCTGGCGCCACGACCTGCGCTCCGGCCGCATGTACTACAGCGACCGGGCCTTCGATCTTCTCGGCCTGCCGCCGCGGCCCGAAGGGGTCTCGATCGACGAGGTCCGCTCTTTCATCCACCCTGACGACGTCCAGGCCGTGATCGCTTCGGGGGAGCACGCGCTCCGGTCGACCGAGCCGACCGACCTCGAGGCGCGCTATCGCCGCATCGACGGCACCTGGCGCTACGTGCTGTCGCGCCGGGTCGTCGAGCGCAACGACGCAGGCGAGCCGCTCGCCTTCGTCGGCGTGGCCCTCGACATGACCGAGCGCGTCGAGCACCTGCGCCACGCCGAGGAGCTTGCGCGCCGCCTCGAAGCCGCCTCGCGTGCGGCCGGCGTCGGCATCTGGACGACCGCCGTCGGACCGGGAGGCGCCGACTGGAACGCGCAGATGTTCGAGCTCTTCGAGCGCTGCCCGCCGCCGCAACCGCCGACCTTCGGGGAATGGATCGCGGGCTCGGTGCATCCCGACGATCGCGCCCGCGTCAAGCATCAGGCACGCTCCTATTTCCTCACCGGCGAGGGCCCCTTCGAGTTCGAGTTCCGGGCTCTGCGCCGCGACGGCAGCACGCGCTGGATCGTGATGCGCGCCGATGTCGATCGCGTCCATGTCGACCGGCGCCGCATCCTCGGCGTCGCGATGGACGTCACCGAGCAGCGCCGCACGCTGGAGGCGCTGCGCGAGGCGAGCCAGCGCGCGGCGCTGATCACCCGACACGCCGGCATCGGCACCTGGGAAAGCGATCCGGAGGGCGGACAGCATTGGGACGCGCAGATGTTCCAGCTGCGCGGGCTCGAGCCCCGCGAACACGCCTTGACGCGCGAGGAGCGCCTGGCGCTCGTCCATCCCGACGATGTCGCCGTCGTCCTCGACTCGCTCGTCGGCACGCCCGACGCGCACCTCGCGTCTGCCTACGAGTTTCGCGTGCACCTGCCCGACGGCAGTTACCGCTGGCTCGCGTCGCGCTCGGCCGACGTGCTCGACGAGGCCGGCCGGCCCGTGCGACGCGTCGGTGTCAACTGGGACATCACCGAAAGCAAGAACGCCGAGATGGTGCGCCAGCAGGCAGCGCTCGCCGAGCGCGGCATCCAGGCCAAGTCGCAGTTCCTCTCGCGCATGAGCCACGAGTTGCGCACCCCGTTGAACGCCGTGCTCGGATTCACCCAGCTGCTGCAGATCGAGGCCCGCAGATCGGGACAGGCCGACCAGCTCGTCAAGCTCGAGCACGTGCGCGCTGCGGGCGACCACCTGCTCTCGCTCATCAACGACGTGCTCGACCTGTCGGGGCTCGAGGCCGGCGAGATCAAGCTTTCGCTCCGGCCGGTCGATCTCGGCATGCTGGTGCGACAGACGCTGCCGCTGCTGCAGTCGCTCGCGCAGCAGCACGACGTCGTCATCGAAACAAGGCGAGCCGAGGGCTTCGCGCGCGGCGACGCGACCCGACTTCGGCAGGTGCTCATCAACCTGCTTTCCAACGCGATCAAGTACAACCAGCGCGGCGGCCGCGTCACCGTCGAGACGTGGGTCGACGACAGCGAGGCGACGCTCCTGGTGAGCGACACCGGACGCGGCCTCAGCCCGGCGCAGATCATCGACCTGTTCGAGCCATTCAACCGTTTCGGCGTCGAGCACGAGGGGATCGAAGGCACTGGCATCGGCCTGACGATCGTCAAGGCTCTCGTCGACGGGATGGGCGGCCGCATCGTCGTCGAGAGCCAGCCGGGCCGCGGCACGACGTTCAAGGTGACCCTGTCGACAGCGGCCGCGATTCCGTTTGCGGAGACATCGGAGGCGACTTCCGTGCCTGCGGCGCTTGCCGAAGTTCGCTTCGACGCCCTCGGGGGCACGGTGTTGTACATCGAGGACAACCACGTCAACGTGCTCCTCGTCGAAGAGCTGGTGAAGAGCCTGGGCGGTCTCAGCGTCGTCTCGGAGACGACCGGGGCTGCCGGCGTCGCGCGCGCGTCCACCCTCCAGCCGGAACTCATCCTCGTCGACATGCAGCTGCCCGACTTCGACGGCTACGAGGTGCTCCAGCGAATCCGCGCTGACCCGGCGACGCGAACGATCCCGTGCGTCGCCCTCTCCGCCAACGCCATGCGCGAGGACATCGAGCGCGGCCTCGCCGCAGGGTTCGCCGACTACTGGACCAAGCCGATCGACTTCGGCGTCTTCATCACCGCACTGCAGCGATTCTTCCCGGCGCAAGCTCCGGATCGGGCGCCTGACGACCGGGCGCAGGGCGCGGCCGGCGAGTGAAGGCCCAGGGCCTGCCGACAGGCCTCAGTTGACCGGCTCGAGCAGGCCGCGCCGGCGCAACATCGGCTCGGCCGTGGGCCCGCGGCCGCGAAAGGCCTGGTAGGCGGCGCCCGGCTCGATCGAGTTGCCTGACGAATAGATGAACCGCGCCAGGCGCTTCGCGACTTCCGGATCGAAAGGATTGCCCGCCTCGACGAAGGCCTCGAAGCCGTCGGCGTCGAGCACCTCGGCCCACAGGTAGACGTAGTAGCCGGCGGCGTACGACGAGCCCGCGAACAGATGACCGAAGTGGGTGAGACGGTGGTTGACACCAACGCCGTCCGGCAGGCCGAGCCGCTCCCACTGCGCCCGCTCGAAGGCGACGACGTCGTCCGGCGTGCCCTCGGTGCAGGCGTGCGCCGCCATGTCGACAAGGGCCGACGCCGCATAGCGCACCGTCTCGTAACCCTGGTTGAAGAGGCGCGCCTCGCTCAGCCGGGCGATGAGCGCGTCGGGGATCGGCTCGCCGCTTTCGAAGTGGCGCGCGTGGCGCTTCAGCACCTCGGGCTGCTCGAGCCAGTGCTCGAAGATCTGCGAGGGCAGCTCAACGAAGTCGCGCAGCACGCTCGTGCCCGACAACCGCTCGTACGTGACGTTCGAGAGCAGCCCGTGGAGGCCGTGGCCGAACTCGTGGAAGAGCGTGCGCGCGTCGTCGAAGCTGAGCAGCGTCGGCTGGCCCGGGGCAGCCTTGGCGAAGTTGTTGTTGTTGACGATGATCGGCAGGGACGGTCCGCCGCCTTCGCCGTTCTTCGACTGCAGCTGGTACGAACTCATCCACGCGCCGCTGCGCTTGCTCGGGCGCGCGAAGTTGTCGTGCAGGAAGACGCCGATCTGCCGGCCCGTGGCGTCGCGCACTTCATAAACGCGCACGTCGGGGTGATAGACGCCGATGTCCGCCCGGGGCACGAAGGCCAGCCCGAACAACCGAGCGGCACAGTCGAAGGCCGCCTCGACCATCCGCTCGAGCGGGAAGTAGGGCTTGATCTCGGATTCGTCGAGCTCGTAGCGCACCTGGCGCACCTTCTCGGCATAGAAGCGCCAGTCCCAGGCCTCGATGCGCGACGACTCTCCACGCGACAGCGCCAGCGCCGCCAGCGCGACGCGCTCGTTCTCGACGCGCGCCTTGGCCGGCGACCAGACGCTCTCGAGCAGCGCCGTCACCGCGGCCTGGCTCCGTGCCATCGTGTCGCTGAGGGCGAAGTCCGCGAAGCTCGCGTAGCCGTGCAGGCGCGCCTGCTCCAGGCGCAGCGCGAGGATCTCGGCGGCGACGCCGCGGTTGTCGCTCGTGCCCGGATGCTCGCCGCGCGAGGTCCAGGCGAGCCACGCTTTCTCGCGCAGGTCGCGCCGCTCCGAGAAGGTCAGGAAGGGCACGATGTGCGAGCGCGACAGGGTGATCGTCGCTGCACCGTCGAGGCCGCGCTCGGCCGCCGCCTGCCGCGCGGCGGCGCGCACGAACGGCGGGAGGCCGGCGAGGTCGGCCTCGCCCTCGAGGCGAAGCTGGAACGACGACTCGTCGGCGAGGACGTTCTGCCCGAAGCGGGTCGTGAGCTCCGCCAGCCGCTGCATCACCTCGGCGTGGCGCGCCTGCTCTGCCGGCCCGAGCTGGGCGCCGGCGCGCACGAAGTCGAGATGGAATCGCTCGAGCACGCGACGCTGTTCGTCGCCGAGGCCGAGCCGGTCGCGTGCCGCGTGGAGAGAATCGACGCGGGCGAAAAGCGCGGCGTTGTTGTAGACCCGGCTGTCGTGCGCGGCGAGGATGGGCGCCATCTCGCGCTCCACCGCTTGGAGCGCCGGCGAGGTCTCGCTCGCGGTGAGGTTGTAGAACAGCGAGCAGATGCGACCGAAGAGGCGGCCGGCGCCATCGAGCGCGACGATCGTGTTCTCGAAGGTCGGCGGCGCCGTCCGGCCGGCGATCGCCTCGATGTCGGCCAGATGCCGTGCCATGGCCTCCTGCATCGCCGGGGCGAAGTGCTCGGCGCGAACTGCTTCGAACGGTGGCAGGCCGAACGGTCCGGTCCAGGGCGCCAGCAGCGGGTTCGTCACTTCTTGCCGCGCTGGATGTCGGCGAGGTCGCGGTCATCGAAGCGCCGGTTGGCGCAGCTTGACGTGTAGCTGGCCTGCGCCGCCTGGATGACATCGACGTCCTTGTTGAAGGCGACACCCTTGGCCTGATAGCTCTCGACCAGCGCGTTGCGCGCCACCACCTTGGCATTGAAGGCGTCGACATCCTCCTTCTTGCCGCGGTCCAGCGTCGCCTGGGTGCTGGCGTTCTCGGCGGCGGTTCGGTCGAGCTCGGCCTTGAGAGCGACGAGGTCGGCCTTGGCCTTGACGGCCGCCTCGTTCTTCTGGCCGAGGCTCTCCTTTTGCGAGACGCATTCACGCAGCTCGGCCTGGGTCATGATCGAATCCTTGGCGCGCGGTGCCGAGGCCGCGCCGGCCGCTTCTGCGGCGAGCGGCCCCAGGGCCGCGGCGAAGGCGACGATCAGGCGGACGGAGGAAGCAACGCGCCGGGAGCGCGATGTCGGATCGGATGGGCTATGAATGTTCATGCGGAATCATGCCACCACGGGCGTTCTCATCGTCACGAATTCCTCGGCCACGGTCGGGTGGATGCCGAGCGTCGAATCGAACACCGCCTTGGTCGCGCCCGCCTTCATCGCGACCGCGAATCCCTGGATGGTTTCGCCCGCGTCGGCGCCGACCATGTGCAGTCCGACGACGCGGTCGTTGGCATCGTCGACGACGAGCTTCATCAGCGTTCGCTCGCTGCTGTTCGAAAGCGTGTGGCGCAGCGCCTTGAACTCCGACCGATAGACACGGATCTTCTCGAAGCGCGCGCGCGCGTCGCGCTCCGAGAAGCCGATCGTGCCGATGCTCGGATGCGTGAACACCGCCGTCGGTATGTGCATGTAGTCGACACTGCGCTCCGCTCCCCCGAAGAGGTCGTCGACCAGCGCCATCGCCTCGGCGAGCGCCACCGGCGTGAGCTGGACGCGATCGATGACGTCGCCGACGGCATAGACGCCTTCGACATTGGTGCGGTAACGGTCGTCGACGACGACGGCGCCGTTGAGGTCGAGCGCGACGCCGATGGCTTCCAGGCCGAGGCCGGCGGTGTTGGGCGCCCGGCCCGTCGCGTAGAGGACGGTGTCGGCCTCGATCTCGCTGCCATCGCCGAAGACGACCCGGGTCGTCGTCGGCTCGCGGCCGGCCTCGAGCGCGGCGACGGTCGCGCCGACGCGGATGTCGACGCCCTTCTTCTTCATCTCGGCGGCGACGAAATGGCGGACGTCGTCGTCGAAGCCGCGCAGGATCTGCTCGCCACGGTAGAGCTGCGTCACCTCGGCGCCGAGCCCGTTGAAGATCGACGCGAACTCCGACGCGATGTAGCCGCCGCCGACGACGACGAGTCGGCGCGGGAAGCGCTCGAGGTCGAAGATCTCGTTGGAGCTGATCGCCCGCTCGCCGCCCGGCACCTCGGGAGGCACGGGCCAGCCACCGGTCGCGACGACGATGCGCTCGGCACGGTGGCGCACGCCGCCGACCTCGACCTCGTTCGCACCGACGATGCGAGCGCGCCCGCGCAGGATCGTCGCGCCGGCACCGGTAAGAAGATCGTCATAGATGCGATTGAGCCGCGCGATCTCCGTGGCCCGATTGGCCTTCAGCGTCGCCCAGTCGAAAGTCGGCGGCGCGACGGTCCAGCCGAAGCCGTGCGCTTCCTCGAAGCTGTCGGCGTAGTGGGCGGCAAAGCTGTAGAGCTTCTTCGGGATGCAGCCGAGGTTGACGCAGGTGCCGCCAAGGGCAGCGTCCTCGGCGACGGCAACACGGGCGCCGCGCATTGCCGCGAGGCGTCCGGCGCGCACGCCTCCACTGCCGGCGCCGATGATGAAGAGGTCGAAGGCCGGCTTGCTGCTCATGGGCATCGACGCTCGCCGCTCACTTGAGGGCCTTGCCGAGCAACTCGGCGACCAGCCCGTTCAGGCCGCCGTCGTGGGCCGCACTCTTCTCGCGCAGCTTCGCGGCCAGATCGGCCGGCAGCTTGCACGCGAACGGCACGAGGCCGGCCGCTGCGTCCGCTCGTCGCTGCTCGCGCCGGTCGACGACGTCGGCCACGCCCTGGCCAAAGCGGCCGGCGACGCCCGCGGCCTTCATCTGTCCGCCCACCTTCTTGGCCATCATCTTGTCGAGGTCGGACTTCTTCATGCTCATTGGGGTCGCCTTTCGTGCAGGGCTTCGATTGTCGCGCGCTGTGGCACAGTCCGCGGGTGGCCCAGAAAGCGACCGTCTTCAAGGCCGAGCTCCAGATCGCGGATATCGACCGGTCGCTCTACGCCGATCACCTCCTGACCCTCGCCCGGCATCCGTCCGAGAACGACGAGCGGATGATGATCCGCCTGCTCGCGTTTGCCCTCAACGTGCCCGTCGACGACCATGGCGGCGCGCTCGAGTTCGCCAAGGGCATGTGGGAGCCCGAGGAGCCGGAGCTCTGGCAGAAGGATCTCACCGGACGGCTGCTCCACTGGATCGAGGTCGGCCAGCCCGAGGAGCGGCGATTGGTGAAGGCTAGCGGTCGCGCCGACAAGGTGAGCGTCTACGCCTTCAGCCACGGTGCGCCGGTGTGGTGGGCCGGCCTCGGAAACCGGGTCGGCCGCGCCGGCAACGTCGAAGCCTGGCAGATTCCTTCCGAGCAGAGCCGCGAGCTCGCGGCGCTCGCGCAACGCGGCATGCGACTGCAGGTCAATCGACA
>JBDTJD010000209.1:0-9606 GCA_039935975.1 Caldimonas sp. | reverse complement strand
GATCTGCTGCCACTGCCGCACCATGCCGAGGTAGCGGTTGTTGAGCGAGACGATCTTGACCGGCGTCTGGTACTGCAGGCAGGTCGAGAGCTCCTGGATGCACATCTGGATCGAGCCCTCGCCGGTGATGCAGACGACCTCGGCCTCCGGCTTGGCGAGCTTGATTCCCATCGCGTACGGCAGGCCGACGCCCATCGTGCCGAGACCGCCGGAATTGATCCACCGGCGCGGCTCCTCGAAGCGGTAGTACTGCGCCGCCCACATCTGGTGCTGGCCGACGTCGGAGGTGATGTAGGTTTCGCGATCCTTGGTGAGCTGCCAAAGCGTCTCGACGACGTGCTGGGGCTTGATCACGTCGCCCTTTCACTTCGGGTACGCCAGGCAGTCCTTCTTGCGCCATTCGTTGATCTGTGCCCACCACGGCGAGAGCGCCTTGACGTCTGGCTTCGACGCCGCCTCGCGCAGCTGCGCCGTCAGCTCCTGCAAGACGTCCTTGACGTCGCCGACGATGGGCACGTCGACGCGAACCCGCTTGGAGATCGACGACGGGTCGATGTCGATGTGGATGATCTTCCTCTCGACCGACGCGAAGTGCTTCGGATTGCCGATGACGCGATCGTCGAACCGGGCGCCGACGGCGAGCAGGACGTCGCAGTTCTGCATCGTCATGTTCGCTTCGTAGGTGCCGTGCATGCCGAGCATGCCGAGGAACTTGGGGTCGCTCGCCGGATACGCGCCCAGGCCCATCAGCGTGTTCGTGCACGGAAAGCCGAGCAGGTCGACCAGCTCGCGCAACTCCGCCGAGGCGTTGCCGAGAACGACGCCGCCGCCCGTGTAGATGTAGGGTCGCTTCGCGCCGAGAAGGAGCTGCGCCGCCTTCCTGATCTGGCCGCCATGACCCTTTCGCACCGGGTTGTAGGAGCGCATCTCGATGCTGGCGGGGTAGTGGTAGGGCGCCCGCGCCATCGAGACGTCCTTCGGCACGTCGACGACGACCGGCCCGGGTCGGCCGGTACGGGCGATGTGAAACGCCTTCTTCATCGTCGTCGCCAGGTCGCGCACGTCCTTGACGAGAAAGTTGTGCTTGACGACCGGCCGCGTGATGCCGACGGTGTCGCACTCCTGGAAGGCATCGAGGCCGATCGCCGGCGTCGGCACCTGGCCGGTGACGATGACCATCGGGATCGAGTCCATGTAGGCGGTTGCGATGCCCGTGATCGCGTTGGTGACGCCGGGTCCCGACGTCACCAGGGCCACGCCGACCTCGCCCGTGGCTCGCGCGTAGCCGTCGGCCGCGTGGATTGCCGCCTGCTCATGGCGCACGAGGACGTGCTGAATCGTCTCCTGCTTGTAGAGCGCGTCGTAGATGTAGAGGACCGCGCCGCCCGGATAGCCCCAGAGGAACCGAACGTTCTCGGCCTGCAGGCAGCGAACCAGGATCTCGGAGCCGTTCGGCTCGGCGACGGGTTCGGGGGTGGGTGCGGCAGCCGCACGTTTCAGCGAAAGGGCTGACGTTTCCATGTTCATTCACCTCTGCGAATTTCTCTGACGAAAAACCATCGGTGCACCTTTCCTCGCTCTCGTGAAGCGGGTGCGGTGCCTTGAGTCGATCGCTCCCCGCCGCCGCGCTTCGGGCACCAGGCCGATCGAAAATCTGTCGTGCAACCATCAATTATCGCATCGACCACAGGCGAACTTCGCGACGCGCCGGGTCACGAAGGGCCGATGTGATAATCGCCGCGCCCGAGCTGCTGCCGAAGGCCCGCTTCCCTTGGCGACCGAAAAAGAACTCTCCGACTTTCTGAAAAGCGTCGAGAAGCGTGCCTGGAAGCGCGCCGTGTACGCCGTCCGGGACGACGACGCAGCGCTCGACATCGTGCAGGACACGATGATCCGGCTCTCGCAGAAGTACGCCGACCGTCCGGCCGCCGAGCTGCCGCTGCTGTTCCAGCGCATCCTGTCGAACGCGACGATGGACTGGTTCCGGCGCCAGAAGGTGAAGAACCAGGTCGTGCGGAATTTCTCGGAATTCGAGGGCGCCGGCGGCGACGGCGACTTCGACGTCCTCGAGACGCTCGAGGCGCTCGGCGGCCCGCTCCAGTCGGAGAGCGCAGCGGAATCGGTTTCACGGGCGCAGATCCTGCAAATGATCGACGCCGAGGTCGCCAAGCTGCCCGGCCGTCAACGCGAGGCATTTCTCCTGCGTTACTGGGAGGAACTGGACGTCGCCGAGACTGCGGCCTCGATGGGTTGCTCAGAGGGAAGCGTCAAGACCCACTGCTCGCGGGCAGTGCATGCCTTGGCCAAGTCCCTGAAGGCGAAGGGAATTTCGATATGAACGAAAACGATTCTGTCTATCGGCTCGCCGCCCGCGAGGCGGTCGAATCGCGCTTCGCGCTGGGCATTGCCGCCTGCCTGTCCGAAAGCGCCGCGCAGGTCGCGCCCGACGTATCGGAGCGTCTGCGCTTCGCGCGCGAGAAGGCGCTCGAGTCGGTCCGCGCGCGCCGTGCCCACGCGGTCGGGCAAGTCGGCCGGACCGCTTCCGGCGCGGCGATCTTGGGGTTCAGCCGCTCAGGATGGTGGCTGCGCTTCGCCTCCGTGCTGCCGCTTGTCGCGCTGGTTGGCGGCCTCGTCCTGATCCAGGACTGGCAGGCGCGCTCGCAGATTTCCGTGGCCGCGGAGGTCGACGAAGCCCTCCTGGGCGACGATCTTCCGATCAACGCCTACCGCGATCCCGGTTTCACGGAGTTCCTGAAAGCGCCGCCGAGCGAATGAGGTCACGGCGATGAAGCGCGAGGCGCATCCACGAGGCCGCGTCGCGCGGCCCGCTCCGGGCTGCCTTGCCATTGCCGCGCTCGCTCTCGGCGCGATCCTCGCGCCCGGCGTCGGGGCCGTCCAGGCGCCTGCCCCTGGTGCTTCCAAGCCGGCCGCTCCGGCGCCCACCCGCTCGGTGGTCCGCGAGGAAGGCGTGCGCTGGCAATCCCTGACCCAGGCGCAGCGCGACGCCTTGACGCCGCTCGAGCGCGACTGGTCGGGCATCGACGCACAGCGCAAGCAGAAGTGGCTCGCCCTCGCCGCTCGCTTCAAGACGCTGCCTCCCGACGAGCGCGCCCGCATCAGTGCCCGCATGTCCGAATGGGCCAAGCTCACGCCCGCCGAGCGAGGTCAGGCGCGCATGCGCTTCGAAGAGGCACGCCAGGTCCCGGCGACGGACCGCAGCGCCCGGTGGCAGGCTTATCAAGCCTTGCCGGCCGAGCGCAAGCAGGAGCTCGCCGCTCGCGCCGCATCGGCGGCGAGCCCGCATCGGGACGGCTCGAGCCGGGCCGGCAGGGCCGGCGGCAGCAAGGAAGCGAAGGTCAACGTCGTGCCGAACCCGGCGCTGACGCAGGGATCCCGGCAGATTGCGCCGACGCTGGTCCAGGCCGGCCCCGGCGCGACGACGACGTCCATCTCGCGCAAGCCCTCGCCGCCCGCGCACCAGCCGGCCGGCATGCCGAAGATCGCGACCACGCCCGAGTTCGTGAACCGATCGACCCTGCTGCCCAGGCGCGGCCCGCAGGCCGCGGCAGTGACTCCGGCCAGCGGAGTCGCCGCGCCGGCGCCGGTGCCGCTGCCCGTGCGTCCGATCGCCGCTTCCGCCCCTCGATGAGCAGGTCGCCAGCCGCGACCGCCGGCGCGGCGGGCGAGTCTGCACGCGCGCCATCGCTGGCCCGACGCATGGCGTGCTTCGTCTACGAGGCAATGCTGCTCTTCGGCCTCTCGCTCGTCCCCGGGGCGCTCGGCGCGTTCTTCTTCGCGCAGACGGGCCAGCAGCACCCGCTGCAGAGCCCCACGGCGCTGCGCGCTTTCGCGCTCGTGCTCTACGGCGTGTACTTCGTCTGGCTCTGGTCGGCACGCGGCCAGACGCTGGCAATGCAGACCTGGCGCATTCGCCTCGAGACGGGCGCAGCGCGTCCGCCCACCCAGGCGCGGGCCTTCGCCCGTTACGTGGCCTGCTGCGGCTGCTGGTTCGGCGTGCCCGCGCTGGCGGCGTCGTGGGACGCCTTGCCGCCGTGGCCCGCCCTCGGCGGCTTCGCCCTGTGGATCACTCTTTACTCGCTGTCTGCGCGCCTCGCGCCGGACAGGCAGTTCTGGCACGACCTGCTGTGCGGCACGCGCCTCGTCGACGTGCGTCCGGCGGGCTCGGCGACGCTCAGACCGCGTCCTCGTTGAGCTCTCCGGTGCGGATGCGCACCACGCTGTCGACCTGGGTGACGAAGATCTTGCCGTCGCCGATCTTGCCGGTCTTGGCAGCCTTGACGATCGCGTCGATGCAGCGCTCCGCATCGCCGTCCTTGACGACGACCTCGATCTTCACCTTGGGCAGGAAGTCGACCACGTATTCGGCGCCGCGATAGAGCTCGGTGTGGCCCTTCTGCCGGCCGAAGCCCTTCACCTCGGTGACGGTCAGACCGGAGACGCCGATCTCGCCGAGCGCCTCGCGGACTTCCTCGAGCTTGAAGGGCTTGACGATGGCGGTGATCTGCTTCATGGCCGGCTCCGCGAAAAGGGATTGCGGTCGAGTTTAGGGCAATGTCGCGCGTCTCTCAGGCGCGAAACTTCGACGTGATCGGGTAGCGCCAGTCGCGGCCGAAGGCCCGATGGGTGATGCGGATGCCGATCGGCGCCTGCCGCCGCTTGTACTCGTTGACCTTGATCAGCCGCGTCACGCGCTCGACGTCGGCGCGCGGCAGTCCGGCAGCGACGATCTCCTCGATGCCCTCGTCGTCTTCCATGTAGCGCTGCAGGATCGCGTCGAGCACTTCATAAGGAGGAAGGCTGTCCTGATCGGTCTGGTCGGCGCGAAGTTCGGCCGACGGCGGCCTCGTGATGATTCTCCGCGGGATGACCTCGCGGCCCTGCGCGTTCTTCCATTCCGCGAGTCGGAAGACAAGCGTCTTGGCGACGTCCTTGATCACCGCGAAGCCGCCGGCCATGTCGCCGTAGAGCGTGCAATAGCCGGTCGCCATCTCGCTCTTGTTCCCGGTGGTCAGCACGATCGAGCCGAACTTGTTCGAGAGCGCCATCAGCAGGATGCCGCGGATGCGCGCCTGGATGTTCTCCTCGGTCGCGTCCTCCGCGAGGCCGGCGAATTCGGAAGCCAGGCTCGCCTTGAACGCCTCGAACATCGGCAGGATCGAGATCTCGTCGTAGCGCACACCGAGCCGACCGGCCATGTCGCGGGCATCGATCCACGAGATGTCGGCGGTGTAGGGCGACGGCATCATGACCGTGCGGACGCGGTCGGCACCGAGCGCATCGACGGCGATTGCCAAAACGAGCGCCGAATCGATGCCGCCCGACAGGCCGATGATGACGCCGGGGAAGCCGTTCTTGCCGACGTAGTCGCGCACGCCCATGACGAGCGCCGCCCAGGCCTGGGCCTCGACGCCCGGGATGGCGGTGATGGTGCCGCGCACCGACGTCCTCGTCACCTCGACGATGGCGAGGTCTTCGTCGAACATCTTCGCCCGCGCGCCGACTACGCCGTGCGCATCGAGCGCGAACGACGCGCCGTCGAAGACGATCTCGTCCTGCGCGCCGGCGAGATGGGCGTAAAGCAGCGGCATCACGACCGCGCGTGCGCGCACCGCCATGCGCTCCTCGCGCTCGTTCATCTTGCCGAGATGAAAGGGCGAGGCGTTGATGACGCACAGGACTTCGGCGCCGGCTCGCTGCGCGAGCTCGGCCGGCTCGTTGAACCAGGCGTCCTCGCAGATCAGGATGGCGAAGCTCAGGCCGCCGACGCGCACCGTCAGTGGCGGCAGCCCGCTGTCGCGTCCCGACGCGAAGTAGCGCCGCTCGTCGAAGACCTGATAGTTCGGCAGCTCGCGCTTGCAGTACGTGCCGACGATCTCGCCGCCCGTCAGCACCGAGGCCGCATTGAAGCGCGACTGCACCGAGACCGACTTCGACCTAACATCACCCGACTCCCCGCGCTGATACGGATGGCCGACGACGACGAACAGATCCGCAAGGTCGGCCAGCCTCCGGGCGCACTCGTCGAGCGCCTCGGCACATGCGCGCATGAAGGCCGGACGCAGCAGGAGGTCCTCGGGCGGGTAGCCGCACAGGCCCAGCTCCGGAGTGAGCACGAGGCGCGCGCCTTGCTCGTAGGCGCGGCGGGCGCCATCCACGATCTTGTCGGTGTTGCCGGCGAGGTCGCCGACGATGGCGTTGATCTGCGCCAGCGCTACCTTCACGGGCATTGCATCTGACATATGGAAGACAAGGCGGAACGAAAAAAGCAAGGCGGATCGGCTGACGAAGAGTATGTCATCCGGGTCTTCGACGACCCCGCCGGAATCGATGCCGCCGAATGGGAGTCGCTGCGAAACGAGCAGCCTTCGTCGACGCCGTTCGTCTCGATCGCCTACCTGCGCGCGCTCCACGAGTCGGGGAGCGCCGTCGCCGAGACAGGCTGGGCGCCGCACTTCCTGACCCTCGAGCGCGCGGGGCGAATCGCTGCTGCGTGCCCGCTCTACCTGAAGGACCATTCGTACGGCGAGTACGTCTTCGACTGGGCCTGGGCCGACGCCTACCGGCGCCACGGCCTCGACTACTACCCCAAGCTGGTCGACGCCGTCCCGTTCACGCCGGTGCCGGGGCCGCGCCTGCTCGCCCGCTCGCACGCAGAGCGCCTGCTGCTCCTGCACGGCATCGAGCAGCTGGGCCGCTCGGCGAAGCTGTCATCGGCGCATCTCCTTTTCCTCGACGACGCCGACCGGGCCGCAGCGCGCGAAGCCGGCTGGTCGCTGCGCAGCACGGTCCAGTTCCACTGGCTCAATCGCGAGCCCTCGCCCTACGCCGACTTCGCGGACTTCCTGTCCTGCCTGCAGCGCGAGAAGCGCAAGAAGATCCAGCAGGAGCGGCGCCGCGTCGCCGAGGCTGGCGTCACCTTCACCGTCGCGAGCGGTGATGAGATCAGCCGGGTCGACTGGGACTTCTTCTACCGCTGCTACACGCTCACCTACCGCGCCCATCACTCGACGCCGTACCTGACCCGCGACTTCTTCGCCCGTATGGCCGCCACGATGGGCGACAACTGGCTCCTCTTCATCGCCTGGCGCGACGGCAAGCGCATCGCCGCGTCGCTGATCGCGATCGACCCCGACCACAAGTCCGCGTTCGGGCGCTACTGGGGCGCGGTCGAGCACGTCAACTGCCTGCATTTCGACGCGTGCTACTACCAGCCGCTGGCCTGGTGCATCGAGCACGGTTACCGGCGCTTCGAGGGCGGCGCCCAGGGTGAGCACAAGATGGCGCGCGGACTGATGCCGGTCCAGACGTGGTCAGCGCACTGGCTGGCGCATCCGCAATTCGCGCGCGCGATCGACGACTTCCTGGAGCGCGAGGGCGCCGGCGTCGAGAGCTACCTGAGCGAGCTCGACGACCGCCGGCCGTTCAAGACCGATCCTATGACTTGACGTCGCCGCGGCGACGGGCGCGCGAGACCTTGTAGGCCTCGATGCTCTGGGTGATCTCTGTGCGCGCCGCCTCCGGGCCTTCCCAGCCGCCGATCTTCACCCACTTGTTGGGCTCGAGGTCCTTGTAGTGCTCGAAGAAGTGCTGGATCGCCTTCAGCCTCATCTGGTTGATGTCCTCGGGCTTTTGCCAGTGGGTGTAGATCGGCAGGATCTTGTCGATCGGAACCGCGAGCAGCTTGCTGTCGCCGCCGGCCTCGTCCTCCATCTTCAGCACGCCGATCGGCCGGCAGGTCACGACGACGCCCGGGCTGAGCGCGAACGGCGTGATCACGAGCACGTCGACCGGGTCGCCGTCGTCCGAGAGCGTCTGCGGCACGTAGCCGTAGTTGCACGGATAGTGCATCGCCGTGGTCATGAAGCGGTCCACGAACAAGGCACCGCTCTCCTTGTCGACTTCGTACTTGATCGGGTCGGCGTTCATCGGGATCTCGATGATCACGTTGAACTCGGCGGGTGCGTTGGCGCCGGGTGTGACTTCTTGCAGGCTCATGAAACGCGCTCGGAAAGGGATGCACCGATGTTAAGGCCGGCCGTTCGCCCCGCGACGGCGACCCCGGCCGCATCCCTTAACATCCGCAGGTTTGCCCGAAAGCGTGGATCTGTCACGCCGCCGAGAATTCAATTCATGAATCGCAGCATTCGAACGAGGAAGGAACTGTCTTGATCACCACAACGATGGCGCTCTACATCGCCCTGGCCTGCGGCCTTGCGGCCGTCCTCTATGGCTTCGTGCAGCGAAGCTGGATCCTGGCCCAGAGCCCGGGCAACGCGCGCATGCAGGAGATCGCGGCAGCGATCCAGCAAGGCGCGGCCGCCTACCTGGCGCGCCAGTACAAGACCATCGGCATCGTCGGCCTCGTCCTTGCCGTCCTGATCTTCTTCTTCCTCGGCGGGCTCACGGCGGCCGGCTTCGTGATCGGCGCCGTCCTCTCCGGCGCCTGCGGCTTCATCGGCATGAACATCTCGGTGCGCGCCAACGTGCGCACCGCGCAGGCGGCGACCCAAGGCATCGGCCCGGCGCTGGCGGTGGCCTTCAAGGGCGGCGCGATTACCGGCATGCTCGTCGTCGGCCTCGGCCTGATCGGCGTCGGCGCCTTCTTCTGGTACGTGAGCGGCGGAACCAACGTCGATCCGGCCACGCTCAAGCCGCTCCTCGGCCTGGCCTTCGGCTCGTCGCTGATCTCGATCTTCGCCCGGCTCGGCGGCGGCATCTTCACCAAGGGCGCCGACGTCGGCGCCGACCTGGTCGGCAAGGTCGAGGCCGGCATCCCGGAAGACGACCCGAGGAACCCCGCGGTCATCGCCGACAACGTCGGCGACAACGTCGGTGACTGCGCGGGCATGGCGGCCGACCTGTTCGAGACCTACGCGGTCACCCTGATCGCGACGATGGCGCTCGCGGCGCTCATGGTGGGCGGTGCGACCATCAACGCGGTCGTCTACCCGCTGTTGCTGGGTGGTGTCTCGATCATCGCCTCGATCATCGGCTGCGCCTTCGTCAAGGCCTCGCCCGGCATGAAGAACGTCATGCCCGCCCTCTACAAGGGACTCGCGGTCGCCGGCATCCTCTCGCTGATCGCCTTCTACTTCGTGACCACGGCGATGTTCCCGCAAGGCCTGCAGCTCGCCGCGGGCGGCACAGTCTCGGCGATGGCCCTCTTCGGCGCCTGTGCGGTCGGGCTCGTCCTGACGGCCGCCATGGTCTGGATCACCGAGTACTACACCGGCACCCAGTACAAGCCGGTGCAGCACATCGCCCAGGCCTCGACCACCGGCCACGGCACCAACATCATCGCCGGCCTCGGCGTGTCGATGCGCTCGACCGCCTGGCCGGTGCTGTTCGTGTGCATCGCCATCCTGGTCGCCTACAACCTGGCCGGCCTGTATGGCATCGCCGTCGCCGCGACCTCGATGCTGAGCATGGCCGGCATCGTCGTCGCCCTCGACGCCTATGGCCCGATCACCGACAACGCGGGTGGCATCGCCGAGATGGCGGAGCTGCCGGCCAGCGTGCGCGACGTCACCGATCCGCTCGACGCCGTCGGCAACACGACCAAGGCCGTCACCAAGGGATACGCGA
>JBDTJD010000208.1:0-6007 GCA_039935975.1 Caldimonas sp. | reverse complement strand
GGCATCGCCGGCTACGTGCTCGCCGATTCGGGTCGCCGCTATGTCGTCGTCGGCATCGTCAACCACCCGAACGCGAACGCGGCGCGGCCCGCGCTCGATGCGCTGGCCGAATGGGTGGCCAACGACGTCCCCGCGCTCTCGCCCGTTGCGACTCGCATCGGCGACCCGCCCTGAAACGGCGTGCCCGGCTCAGAAGGGATTGTTCTGCGCGCGCGAGGTGGCCAGGCCGCCGAGGACGTTCTGCGCCGAAGCGCCGAGGTGGCGATCGTCGGCCCAGAGGTAGGCCGCGCTGCCGCCGGGGATGAAGGTGTCCTGGGTGCAGTCGAGGATCGAGGGCGGCAGCAATTGCGACTTGGTGAGGTCGCAGACCGGATCGGTGTAGTTGCTGAAGTTGTCGAGGCCGGGGAATCGCACCAGCGCGCCGACCAGCTCGTCGAGCAGGACGAGGCCGATGATGCGGCCGTCGTTGGTCATGGTCGCCCGGAGCGACGCGTTGTAGCGGACCGTGAGTCGACTCAGCAGCGCCGCCCGGTCGGTGTCGGCGTGCGACGCCCGCTCGGCCATGCCGAACGGCGACAGGCCGGTGTCGACGATGGTGGCGATGAGCACCTTGGCGCCCGTCGCGGCGATCCGGTTCACCTGGCGCCCGACCTCCGCGCCCGCGGCTTCGAGGTTGGCGGTGATCTGGGTCTCGCTCTGCGCCGGGTATTGCAGATACTGGTTGATGACGTCGTTCTGGCCGACCAGGACGGTGGCCATGTCACCCGGACCGAGACCACTCTCGGCGATCTGCGCGTCGACCTGCGCGCCCAGGTCGGACGCGCCCGCACCGAAGGCGGCGCGGATCCGGCTCGTCGGCGACGACACCGGCGGATTGGCCGTGTTGCACTCGGGGAAGACGAGGCCGTACAAGCCCGCGACCGCCTGCACCCAGATCGGGTTGTCGAGACAGACCACGGTCGGATCGCCCGCGGCCACCGTCGCGTTGACCGAGTACTTGTGGCCGTTGCCGTTGCGGTCGCTGTCGACGATCACGCTGGACTCGTCGCCGAACGCGATGACCCGGCTGGCCACGAATTTCGTCTGCGGACCACTGCTGCCGCCGCACGACGCGACCAGGGCCGCTGCTGCCAGCGCCGCACCGACGAGCACGCATCGGCGGCTCGCTTGACTCCACTTCACACTCATTTCCAGGCTCCAGGATTCGGGGGTGCGCCGCCTTCAGGAGGCCGCGGCGCGGTTGAGCCGGTCGCGGATCCCGTCCCATTCGGGACCGGGGGGCGGCTCTTCGACCCAGATCAGATGCACTCCCTCGCGGTCGAGTTCGCGCAGGATCGAAAACAATTCGTGCGCCGCCTGCTCGGGCCGCGCCGGCATGCGCCGGTGGACGACGCCGGGCGCCACACCCGATGGCACCGACCGCGAATATACCGCCAGCTTGAGCGGGTCCGAGCCGAGCACCTCGAGGGCCGCCTTCAGCATCCCGGTCGACATCACCCGCAGCCTGGCGTGGGTCGCGTAGTGGGCGGCGAGCGTTCCGGGTGCGCGCGGCGCGTCCGGCGTCGGCTCGACCAGCGCCGCGCCGGCGGCCGCCGTGATCTGTTCGCGCGTCAACACGCCGGGGCGAAGCAGCACCGGCCGACCCGACGAGCAGTCGACGATGGCCGACTCGATACCGACCCGGGCGGCGCCGCCGTCGAGGACGACGAGTTCGGCGCCGAACCCGTCGACGACGTGGGCTGCCGCCGTCGGGCTGACCTTGCCGAAGCGGTTCGCGCTCGGCCCGGCGATGCCTGGCACGCCGAGCTCGCCGGCCCGGGCGAGGAAGGCGTGGGCCACCGGGTGCGCCGGGCAGCGCAGGCCGATCGTCGCCTGCCCGGCTGCCGCGGCCGTCGCCACGCCGTCCTGCCGGGCGACGATCACCGTCAGCGGCCCGGGCCAGAAGGCCTCGATCAGGCGCTCGGCCACTGGCGGCAGCGCCGCCGCGAACCGGCCGGCACCGTCGGCGTGGGCGAGGTGGACGATGAGCGGATGACCGGATGGCCGGCCCTTTGCGGCGAAGATCTTCGCGACGGCGACATCGTCGTCCGCGCGCGCGCCGAGGCCGTAGACGGTCTCGGTCGGGAAGGCGACCAGATCGCCGTCGGCGATCAGGTGGGCGGCGCGATCGATCGCTGCCGGGTCGAGGCCGTCAAGCACCATGGCGCAGCGCGGCTCAACCCGGGCCGTCGGGCCCGAGGTCGAGGCCGAGCAGGCCGGCCGCGGCGCGCGCCGACGCCTCGGCCTCGGCCGCGCTCGCCGCAGTGAAGGTCAGGTGGCCCATCTTGCGACCCGCTCGCGCCTCGGTCTTGCCGTAGAGATGGAGGTGCGCGCCGGGCAGCGCGAGCAGCGGGGCCCAGTCGGGCGCGCGCGGCTCGGCGCCGTGGCGCAGCCAGAGGTCGCCGAGCAGGTTGAGCATGACCGCGGCGGAATGCAGGCGCGGCGCGACGAGCGGCAGGCCGGCAAGCGTGCGCACCTGGAGCTCGAACTGCGACAGGTCGCAGGCGTCGAGGCTGTAGTGACCGGAGTTGTGCGGCCGCGGCGCCATCTCGTTGGCCACGAGCGAGCCGTCGGCGAGAACGAAGAACTCGACGCACAGCACGCCGATGTGGCCGAGCGCCGCGGCGATCTTCTCCGCCGCGGCGATCGCTTCGGATTGCAGCGACAGCGGGACGATCGCGCGCGGCGGCACGCGCGTGACGGCGAGGATGCCGTCGGCATGCACGTTGTCCTGCACCGGCAGGTGGACGACCGCGCCGTCGCGGCCGCGGGCGACGATGACGCTGATCTCCGCCGCGAGCGCGAGGCGCTGCTCGAGCACGCAGGCGACCTCGCCGAGCTCGGCCCACGCGGCGCCGAGCTCGTGGTGATCGGCGACGCGCACCTGACCCTTGCCGTCGTAGCCGAGGCGCGTCGTCTTCAGGATGGCGGGGAACATCGCGGCGACGGCGTTGTCGACGTCGCGACGCGAAGCGATCCGCGCATGCGGGGCGCAGGCGATGCCGCATTTCGCGAAGGCCGCCTTCTCGGCGGCGCGGTCCTGGCAGACCGACACCGACGTCGCCTCGGGCGCGACGGGCCGGCGCCGCGCCAGCGTCTCGAGGGCCGCAGCCGGCACGTTCTCGAACTCGGTCGTGATTGCCGCACAGCGATCGGCGAGCCGCTCGAGGCCGGTCGGGTCGAGGTAGGGCGCGCGGATGTGCTCGTGCGAGACGAGGCCGGCGGGACTGTCGGCGTCGGCATCGAGCACCGCCGTTCGATAGCCCATCGCCTGCGCGGCATGGACGAACATGCGGCCGAGCTGTCCGCCACCGAGCACGCCGAGCGTCGCGCCCGGCGCGATCGACGACGGCGCCGCGCTGCTCGCGGCCGGCCGCGCGCCGGCCGTCACTTGAGGTCGGCCGTCATCGACCGCGCCGCGTCGGACTGGCGCGCGCGGAAGGCGTCGAGCTTGCCGCGCAACGCGCTGTCGGTGGCAGCGAGCATCGCGACCGCGAAGAGCGCCGCGTTGGCCGCGCCGGCGCTGCCGATCGCGAATGTCGCGACCGGGATGCCGCGCGGCATCTGCACGATCGAATAGAGCGAGTCGATCCCCTTCAGCGTTCGACTCTCGACCGGCACGCCAAGCACCGGCACTGTCGTCTTGGCGGCGAGCATGCCCGGCAAGTGGGCTGCGCCGCCCGCGCCGGCGATGATCGCGCGCAGTCCGCGCGCCGACGCGCCTTCGGCATAGGCGAACATCTCGTCGGGCATGCGGTGCGCCGACACGACCCGCGCCTCGTGGGGGATGCCGAACTCGGCGAGAATCTCGGTGGCGGCGCGCAGGGTGTCCCAGTCGCTGCTGGAGCCCATGACCACGCCGATCACCGCCTGGGCGCTGCTCAAGTCGTTCGCTTTCGAGGTTCGGGGAGAGCCCGTCAGAAGCCTTGAATTGTAGGCGGCCGGGCATCACCTGACCGGGCGCCCCCGCACCTTCACGCCGGCTCGCACGCGGCAGACGAACATGCAAGACATCACCCACCAGAACCTCGAAGCCGACCTCGTCAACGCCTCGCTCGCGCAGCCCGTCCTGCTCGACATCTGGGCACCGTGGTGCGGGCCGTGCAAGTCGCTCGGGCCAATCCTCGAGAAGCTCGAGGTCGACTACTCGGGCCGCTTCAAGCTCGCCAAGCTCAACGCCGACGAGGAGCCCGAGATCGCCCAGCAGCTCTCGCAGATGTTCGGGGTGCGATCGATTCCGTTCTGCGTCCTCTTCAAGGGCGGCCAGCCGGTCGACGGCTTCGTCGGTGCATTGCCCGAGGGCGAGGTCAGCAAGTTCCTCGACAAGCACGTGCCGAGCGCCGAAGAGCAGGCCGCTGACGACGACGTCGCCGCCGCCGAGGAACTGCTCGCCGAAGGCGACACCGAGACGGCGCTCGACCGGCTGCAGGCGGCGCTGGCCACCAATCCGGCCAACGACACGGCGCGCTACGACTACCTGCGCGCCCTTCTCGACGCCGGCCGCGTCGTCGAGGCGCGCAGCGCGTTTGAGCCGGTCGCGACGAGCCCGGTGCTCGACCCGCGCCTGGCCGCCGCCGGCCAGTGGATCGCGGCGATGGAGGCGGCGCCGAAGGCGCGGCCCGCCGATACGCTCGCCGCCGCCCTCGCCGCGAACAAGCGTGACTTCGAGGCGCGCTTCGAGCTCGCCCAGGCGCACTTCGCCAGGCGCGAGTTCACCCAGGCGATGGACGAACTGCTCGAGATCCTGATGCGCGACAAGGCCTGGAACGACGAGGCCGCACGCAAGACCTACGTGGCGATCCTGCAGATCATGACCCGGCCCGTCGCTGCCCCGAAGGCGGAAGCGCCGAAGCCGGGCGCGCTCGAGATCGCCGGCAAGTCGCTGGCGACGCCGTCCGATCCGGTCGTCGACGCCTATCGGCGCAAGCTGAGCATGGTGCTGTTCTAGGCGAGGCGGTCGGCGAGCGAAAGCTTCTCAGCTCGTCAGCCGCGCGAGGGCGGCCGCGTACTGCTCGCCCGTGCGGCGTGCGATGTCGGCCGGCATCGGCGGGGCCGGCGGACGCTTGTTCCAGGGCTGGCCCTCGATGCGCACCGACTCGAGCCAGTCGCGCACGAACTGCTTGTCGAAGCTCGGCGGATTGGTGCCGGCGGCAAAGCTCGCCGCGTACTGCTCGGCCGGCCAGAACCGCGACGAATCGGGGGTGAGCACCTCGTCCATCAGAACCAGCGTGCCGTCTTCGTCGAGGCCGAACTCGAACTTGGTGTCGGCGATGATGATTCCCTTGCCGAGTGCGAACCCGGCGGCCTCGACGTAGAGGCGGATGGCCGTGTCGCGCACCTTGGCCGCCAGCTCGGCGCCGACCGTGTCGCTCATCCGCTCGAAGTCGATGTTCTCGTCGTGGTCGCCCATCTCGGCCTTGGTGGCCGGCGTGAAGATCGGCGCCGGCAGCTTCGAGGCGTTGCCGAGGCCCGGCGGCAGCATCACGCCGCACACCGCGCCGTTCTGCTGGTACTCCTTCCAGCCGCTGCCCGCGAGGTAGCCGCGCACGACGGCCTCGACGGGCACGGGCTCGAGGCGTTTGACGAGCATCGAACGGCCGCGCACCTGGTCGCGCTCGTCCGTGGCGACGACACCGAGCGGGTCGTCGCCGGTCAGATGATTCGGGACGATGTGGCCGAGCCTGGCGAACCAGAAAAGCGCCACCTGCGTGAGGATGCGGCCCTTGCCGGGGATCGGCTCGCCGAGGATGACGTCGAACGCGCTGATCCGGTCGCTTGCCACCATCAGCAGGCGGTCGCTGCCGACGGCGTAGTTGTCGCGCACCTTGCCGCGCGCGAGGAGCGGCAGCGAGTGCAGGTTCGTCTGCAGCAGCGGCCTGTCGGGCGCCGCGCCGGCGCCGTTCGCAGCAGACATCGCGCGTCCGCGCGTCAGACGACGGTCTGGGCGAGCTCGCCTTGCGCGTAGCGC
>JBDTJD010000207.1:0-2777 GCA_039935975.1 Caldimonas sp. | reverse complement strand
CGGCCGCGCGTCGTGGGGCTGACGTCGACGAAGAACATCGCCTTCACGCGCCATCTCGGCTGCTACGACGACGTGATCGCTTACGACGAACTGGCTGCGGCGCCGGTCGACGAACCGGTCGTCTACGTGGACATGAGCGGGGACGTCCCGGTGCGGGAATCGGTGCATCGCCGCTGGGACGGGCGGCTCGCCTACAGCTGCTCGGTCGGGGCGACGCACTGGCAAGTGCTCGGCAATGCCAAGGGACTGCCCGGGCCGAAGCCGGTGCTGTTCTTCGCTCCTTCCCAGGCCCAGAAGCGGGTGGCCGAGTGGGGCGCGAAGCAATTCCACACGCGCCTGGCCGGTGCGTGGAACGAGTTTGTCGCGCGAGTCGACGACCCCGATCGGCCCTGGCTTCGCGTTTCGCGCGGCGAGGGGCGCGACGCCGTGCAGGCCACCTACCTTGCGCTGCTCGACGGCCAGGTGCCGGCAGACGTCGGCTGGGTGCTGCGAGTGTGATGCGGTTCCCGCTCTTTGCGGGCATCGGTGCTCAATCGGACCGGCGCCGTGCCGATATCGTCGTAGCAGCAGCCCCGCGTCAGGAGGTCATATGACGAGCTCGATGCCTGCGCCCGCCGAAATCGCTCGACCCCTTCCCGATCTGCCCGCCTGGATTCGCTGCTTCATGGAGGCGGAGATTCCCGTGCTGCGCGAAACCTGCGAACAGATCACGGCGTTGCGCGCCAACGAGGACGCGACCGATGCGAACAGCATCGGCGAGATGATCGGTGGCGATCCGCTCATGACCCTCAAGATCCTGATCCACGCGTCGGCGCATCGCGGGCGGCGCGTCGAGACCGGGGCGGAAACGATCATCGCGGCGCTCGTCATGATGGGCATCCCGCCGTTCTTTCACGCTTTCGCGGAACAGCCTGCAGTCGAGGACCGGCTCGGCGGCGACGCGCCCGCGCTGGCCGGGATCGGCCGCGTGCTGCGGCGGGCCCATCGCGGTGCGCGCTTCGCGCTTGCCTTCGCCGTTCATCGCACCGACCCGAACGCAGCCACCATCCACGCGGCGGCGTTGCTGCACGAGTTCGCAGAGCTTCTGCTCTGGTGCCACGCCTCCCGGCTCGCCGTGGCCATCGAGAAGCTCCAGCACGACGACGTCACGATGAGGTCGAGCGCCGCCCAGCTGCAGGTGCTCAACATCGACCTCGCCGATCTTCAGGAGGCGCTGATCTCCGCGTGGCAGTTGCCCCGGCTGCTCTCCGAAACCGGCCGCGAGCCTCAGGCGAACAATGCCGGCGCGCGCACGGTCGCTCTGGCAGCCCGTCTGGCGCGCCATACCGCGAACGGCTGGGACAACGCCGCAGTGCCGGACGACATCACCGAGATCTCCGAGCTGCTCAATTTGTCGATTGCCGCCACGCTGCATCTCGCCAAAGGCATAGACAGCGAGTAGAAGATCACGACACCAGTTCGCGCACGGCAGCGATCGCGTCGCGATTCAGACTCATCTGCACGTGGGCGGTCCTGCGCAGATGCCGGTTGTCGGCTCCTTCCAGCGTCGCGCTGCGCGTCGGAAAGACGATGTTGTCGCAATGGCTCCAGAAGCAGATGAACCGAGCCCGGCCCGCCGGGTCCTCGCGTGACCTCAGCTCGGCGAGCCAGGGGCTTTCGAGCTGCATCTGGCCGATGTTTCGAGCCCGACTGCCGAGCGCCATGCGCGTGCCGGCATGCGGCGTCGCGATGGTGACGACACGGTACGCGGCGTCCTTGTCGTCCCGGGTCGCCAGCCAGGCACGGACAGCCAGGCCGCCCATGCTGTGCGCCACGACCACGGGCGGCAGCGACGTCGCCACTCGAAGTCGGTCGACAGCGGATCCGATGGTCGCGCGGTAGTCATCGATCGAGCCGAAAACTGGCTCGAGGTTGACGGCGATGAATGGAATGCCCGCTCGATCGAATTCGCGCAGCCACGGGTTCCAGATCGCGCGGTTGCAGAAGAAGCCATGCACCAAAACCACGCCCCGACGACCCTGGGCGACGCCGCCCAGGCTGTCGTCGAAGGCCCGCTCGAAAAACGGCTGGCGCCAGAGGAACGCTCGAGGGGCTGCGAGCGATTCACCCGCCCACGCCGCGAACAGATCGCGCATGCTCGGTCGAAACGGATCGACCGCGTCATAGCTTGCCCGAAGGGCCCAGAACTCGATGGCTAGGACGACCGCATAGCCGCAGACCGATGCGATCGGCACCACGAAGGCCAACCAATATCGGGCCAGCAGAATCGCGAACACCGCTCCGGCGAACCCGGCCGCCAGCAGAGAAAACACGATCAGCCGTTGGATTCGCGCAAGCATCCGCCCGAG
The DNA here is from genome assembly GCA_039935975.1 of Caldimonas sp. Classification (GTDB taxonomy): domain Bacteria; phylum Pseudomonadota; class Gammaproteobacteria; order Burkholderiales; family Burkholderiaceae_C; genus Schlegelella_A. The sequence goes on along the minus strand of JBDTJD010000207.1, from coordinate 429 downwards.
GTAAGTGAATCGGCAAAGAAAAAGGCCTCCGTCAATTCGACGGAGGCCTTCAAGGTATTAATAGCCTGACGATGTCCTACTTTCACACGGGAACCCGCAATATCATCGGCGCTGAAGCGTTTCACTTTCCTGTTCGGGATGGGAAGGAGTGGTACCACCTCGCTATGGTCATCAGGCATAACCGACGCTCCCGGCACTTCGGCCGGTAAGCCAATTCGCAGAGTCGACCGCTTGCGCGGGAATCAGATACTTGATGCATCACACGTTCGAAGAACGGTAACGCGGAACACTTCCCTGACTTAGGTCAAGGTTATAGGGTCAAGCCGCACGAGCAATTAGTAATGGTTAGCTTAACTGGTTACCCAGCTTCCACACCCATCCTATCAACGTCCTGGTCTAGAACGACTCTTCAGGGGGCTCAAGGCCCCG
>JBDTJD010000206.1:0-10730 GCA_039935975.1 Caldimonas sp. | reverse complement strand
GCGGGGCGCAGTGTGTCATGCCGGGCGCCACGCCGCCGGCCCGAAGCCCGGCGCTATCCTGCTGGTCCCGCTCGTTCCGATTCCGAAGCTCTCGCAGCATGCGCCCCGTCTGCACTCATCTCGTCGGTATCCGCAGCGTGGTGCCGAGCGCGCGCGGCTGCGAGGAATGCCTGGCGGCGGGCGCCGCCTGGGTCCACCTGCGCATCTGCCGCACGTGCGGGCACGTGGGATGCTGCGATGACTCGACGAGCGGGCACGCCACGAAGCACTTCGAAGCGACCTCGCATCCGATCATCGAAGGCTACGATCCACCCGAGGGCTGGGGCTGGTGCTTCGTCGACCAGGTCGTGTTCGACCTGCGCGACCGCATGACGCCGCACGACGGCCCGATTCCACGCTGCGACTGAAACGGCACTGCCCATGACCTCGACCGACCCGCACCCTCTCGACGACACGACCCGCCGGGTCCTGGCAGGCGTGACGACCGCGACTTTGACGACCGTGCTGCTCAAGAAGGGGCTGCGCAACGTCTGGATTCGCGGCGCGCTGCCGCTGGCCGCGCCGTTGCCGGAGCGTCGCGTCGGCCGGGCCTTCACGCTGCGCTTCGTGCCCGCGCGCGAGGACCTCGCGACCCCTGCGTCGTGGGCCTCGCCGATCTCGACGCGTGCCGCGATCGAGGCGATGCCGGCCGGCGCCATCGCCGTCGTCGATGCGATGGGAACGACCGACGCCGGCATCTTCGGCGACATCCTCTGCGCGCGGATGCACCAGCGCGGCCTCGCCGGCCTCGTCACCGATGGTGTCGTCCGCGATCTGGCCGGCGTCCTCGGCACGACGCTGCCGGTGTGGTGCCGGGGCACGGCGGCGCCGGCCTCGGTGAACGGTCTGACCTTCGTCGGCTGGCAGGAGACGATCGGCTGCGGTGGCGTCGCCGTCGTGCCCAACGACGTCGTCGTTGCCGACGGCGACGGCGCGGTGGTGATCCCGGCAGCGCTCGTCGACGAGGTCGTCGCGGCGGCGGTCGAGCAGGAGCGACTCGAGGGCTGGATCATGCGCGAGGTCGAGGCCGGCGTCGCGCTGCCCGGCCTGTATCCTGCCAACGAGGCGACCCGGGCGCGCTACGACGCGTGGGCCAAGGCGAACCGCTAGCGTCGACTCAGCGCGATGGATGTCGCGCCGTGCGCGGGATCCAGTGCCACAGCACGACCGCGGCGGCAAAGCCGGTGAGCCCGGTGCACCAGATGCCGGCGGCGAGCGAGACGGCGGCGGTCACGGCCGAGAGCAGCGCCGGGCCGGCCGTCGAGCCGATGTCGGACATCAAGCGCCAGAGGCCGAGGAAGTGGGCGCGGCCGGCGACCGGGGAGTAGTCGGCACCGAGGGTCATGATCATTCCCGAGCCGATGCCGTTGCCGAAGCCGATCAGGAGCGAGGCGAGGAGGAGAGACGTGGCGTCGTGCGTGAACGGGGTCGCGACGAGCGCAATGCCCATGATGAGCATCGAGGGCACCGCGACCCAGGCGCGCCCCTTGCGGTCCATGATCTTGCCGGCGGGATAGAAGACGAGCATGTCGATGCCGCCGGCCAGGCCGTAGATGAGCGAAGTGGTCGCGGCATCGAGCCCGATCGACTCGGCCCAGAGCGGAATGACCGCCTGCCGCGATGCGCGCACCGCCGCCACGAGCAGGGCGCCGATTCCGACCGTGAGGAAGATCCTGGCGTGGCTGGTGCCCACCGAGAACAGCGTCGTCGGCGCGCGCACCGAGGCGAGGTCGGTGCCGACCTCCGCGGGCGCGTGCTCGGGCAGGTCGGGCATGCGCATGGCGACGATCGCTGCGACGGCGAGCGAGCCGATGCCGGCCCAGTACGCGCCTGCGATCCCCATCCGGTGGATCAGCGCCGCGGCGATGAACGGACCGACGAAGAGGCCGATCCGCATCACGCCGCCGAGCGTCGAGAGCGCGCGGGCGCGGTAGTGGAACGGCACGGCCTCGGTCAGGTAGCTCTGACGCGCGAGCCCGAACACGGCGGCCGACATGCCGACCATGAAGACCCCGGCGCCGAACACCCAGAGGGTCGACGCGAGCACGCACAGCAGCATGCCGAGCGCGCCCCAGACCGCGGCGCCGACGATCGCCCAGCGCTCGCCGTAGCGCGTCGTGATGATCGAGGCCGGAATGTTCGAGACCAGCGAGCCGATGCCGATCAGGGTCACCATCAGCGCGGCGAGCGCGACCGAGCCGCCGAGCTGGCGCACGGTGAGCGCGATCACGGGCAGGATCGCGCCTTCGCCGAGGCCGAAGAGGAAGGACGGGCCGAAGGCGGGAAGCGCGATCCGGCGCAGGCTGAAGGAGTCGTCGGTCACGCGGCGCGGCCAGTGCCCGAAGCGGGCGCAGGCGGAAGCTTAGCCGCATGCGGCCGCGCAGCGCGGCGCGCTATCCTCGCGAGTCGGTCTCGGGCCCTCCTGGACCATCATCGAGAGACATCATCAATGGCCACATCCTCTTTGCGAGCCAGCGGACCGCGCGAGAGCGGCATTGACGCCGCGCTGCTGATCCTGCGCCTGACGCTCGGCATCTTCACGCTGCTGCACGGCGTCAACAAGCTGCCGACACCGCCGGGCTACATCGTCGACATGCTGGCCAAGGCGAACCTGCCCGCCGCGCTCGCGTGGGGCGTGTATGTCGGCGAGATCGTCGGCCCGGTGCTGATCCTCGTGGGCGTGTGGACGCGGCTCGGCGCGCTCTTCATCGTCCTCAACATGCTGGTCGCGCTGGTGTTGGTGCACAGCGGCGAGCTGTTCCAGCTCAACAAGCAGGGCGGCTACGCGCTCGAGTTGCAGGCCTTCTACCTGATGACGGCGGTGGCGCTGATGTTCTCGGGCGCCGGACGCTACAGCGTCGGCGGCCGCTACGGGCCGATGAACTAGCGCGTCACCACGCGCCGTCCGGCTTCGGGTCGAAGCCGCCGGCTCGTCGCAGGTCGGCCGTCTGCGGTCCGCCGAGCAGCGTGAGGAACCGGGCCGCGAGCGCGACGTCGCTCGCTCCGCCGGCGAGCGCCGCGCTGTAGACCGTGGCGAGCGCGAAGGGCGGGGGCAGCGGTCCGACGAGGTCGAGCCCCGGCGTGTAGCGGATCTCGGTGGCCTGGGTGCAGCCGATCGCATCGTCGAGACCGTCTTCGACCAACGCGCGCATGGCGATCGCGCCGCTGGCCGACATGCGCAGGCGCGACTCGAGCGCCTTGCGGATGTCGAGCGCATCGAGCATCGAAGCGACGTGTGCTCCGGCCGTCGAGAGCTTGACGTCCGGAACGTAAAGCGCGCTGGCCGCGAGCAGGCTGGCCGCGAGCGCCCCGGCATCGGCGATCGCCGGGTGCGGCGTTCCGGTGCGGACCGCGACGGCCGTCCGCACGCTGCCGATCCGGGTTGCCGATCCGACGCGCAGCTCGCCGCTGGCGCCAAGATCCTCGACCATGCGCTGGCTCACGATCAGCACGTCGCACGGCACACCGGCCCGCAGTGCGTCTCGCATCGCGCCGACGGCGCCGAAGGTGGCCGCGATCGTTGCGCCGGACTCGGTCTCGAAGCGCGATCGCGTCGCCAGCACCAGTCCCTTGACGGCGCCCGCGCAGAGGACGTGCAGCGTCTTCACTGCTCGGGCCGGGCACCGGAGAGCTTGACGATGCGGGCCCACTTGACGATGTCCTCGTCGAGATAGCGCGTGAACTCCGCGACGCTCATCGTCATCGGCGTGGCGCCCTGCGCCTTCCAGGCCGTGGCGACCGCTGGATTCGAGACGATCTTGCGCACTTCGGCATTGAGCTTGGCGATGATGGCCGGCGGCGTTCCTTTCGGCGCCATCAGGCCGAGCCAGATCGTCGCCTCGTAGCCCGGCACGCCGGACTCGGCGATCGTCGGCACGTCGGGCAGCACGGCCGAGCGCGCGAGGCCCGTCGTGCCGAGCGCCTTGACCTTGCCGCCTTTGATGTGCCCCGACATCGTCGGCACGGCATCGAACATCAGGTCGACCTGGCCGCCGAGGACGTCGGTGCGCGCGCCGGAGCTGCCCTTGTACGGGACGTGCAGGATATCGACGCCGGCCATCGCCTTGAACAGCTCGCCCGCCATGTGATAGGGCGTTCCCGGACCCGACGACGCGTAGGAAAGCTCGCCCGGCTTGGCCTTGGCCGTCGCGATGAGCTCGCGGATGCTCGTCACCGGCAGGCCGTTGCGTGCGACGAGCACGAGGTCGGACGAATTGATGGGAGCGACCGGTGCGAAGTCACGCATCAGCTGGAACGGCTTGGTCGCGAACAGCGATTCGTTCACCGTGTGGGTGTTCGACATCAAAAGCAGCGTGTAGCCGTCCGGCGCGCTCTTGGCGACGAGGTCGGTGCCGATGAGCGAGCCGCCGCCCGGGCGGTCGTCGACGACGAAGGCCTGGCCGAGCGATTCCTGAAGCTTCTGCGCGAGGACGCGCGCGTAGATGTCGGCCGGACCGCCGGCAGCGAAGGGCACGACGATCTTCACGGGGCGGCTCGGATACTCCTGCGCCACGGCCAGTGGAGCCGCGGTTGCGAGCGCGACGGTCGCCGCGACCGACGCGACAATTCCTCGCCATTTCGCGTGCAAGGGCGCGGAGCGGGTGATCTCATGGTTCATCGTTGTCTCCCTGTCGCGGCGCGACGGCGCGCGGGTCGCGGCATGTTAGTCGCGCGGTCGTGCGCGCATGCGCAGACGGTCGTGCGCGCATGCGCAGACAGTGGTTAGGATTGCTTCCATGAATCTTCGACATCTTCTCGCTCGCGTCGGATCGGGCCTGGCTCTGTTCGCGCTCGTCGGCGCGGCCGCGGCGCAGTCGGGCTATCCCGACAAGCCGATCACGATGATCGTGCCGTTCCCGCCCGGCGGCGTCGCCGACACGGTCGCTCGTCCGGTCGCAGAAGCCATGGCGCGCGAGCTGAAGCAGCCGGTCCTGGTCGAGAACCGCGCTGGTGCCGGCGGCGCGATCGGCATCGGCGTCGCATCGCGCGCCGCGGCCGACGGCTACACCGTGCTGATGAGCCTGTCGTCGATCTCGATCCTGCCCGAGGCCGACAAGCTGCTCGGTCGGAAGCCTGCCTATCAGCTGAACCAGTTCAGGCCGATCGCACGTTTCACGGCCGACCCGACCGTGTTCGTCGTGCGCGCCGACGCGCCCTGGAAGACGCTCGCAGAATTCATCGCGGACGCGAAGCGCAACCCCGGCAAGTACAACTACGGCAGTTCGGGCAACTACGGAACGATGCACGTGCCGATGGAGATGCTGAAGGCCGAGGCTGGTTTTCGCCTCACCCACATCCCGTACACCGGCGCCGGTCCGGCGGTGGTCGCGCTGCTCGCGGGCCAGGTCGACGCGATCGCGAGCGGCCCGTCGACGGTTGCCCAGCAGATCCGGGCCGGCAAGCTGCGCGCTCTCGCGCACTGGGGCGAGCATCCGCTCGCATCGCTGGCCGACGTGCCGAGCCTGAAGCAGCTCGGTCACCCGGTGCGCTTCGCGCAATGGTCAGCGCTCTTCGTGCCGGCCGGCACGCCGGAGGACGTGATCAGAAAGCTGCGCGCCGTCGCGGCCAAGGTCGCCGCCGACCCGAACGTCCGCCAGGTGATCGCCAAGGCCGGCAGCCCGATCGAGTACCTCGACGCGCCGGAGTTCCAGACCTACTGGGATGCCGACGCGCTCGAGATGACGAAGGCGGTGCGCGCCGTCGGCAAGGTCGAGTAGCGACCGGCCGCGTCCGGCCGCTATGCCGGTGCCATCGCCTTGCGGCGGTGCGCCTGGATCATCAGGTCGACCGACTCGCCGAGGCTGCGCGGGCTGCACGACTTCGACACGAAAAGGTCGTAGGCGTCGAAGCCGCTGCGCACCACCGACTCCTCGACGCTCGTGTGCATCGCGATCTTCGACGTGCGGGTCTTCGGATCGCTGCGCAGCGCACGGCCGACAGCGAGGCCGTCCATGCCCGGCATGTCGACGTCGAGGACGACGGCGTCGAAGGACTCGTGCTTGCTGGCCTCGAGGGCCGCGAAGCCGCTGTCCACGGCTTCGACAACGTAGCCCAGGGCCTCCAGCGACGCCGTCACGAGGATTCGCACGACCGGCGAATCGTCGACTGCGAGGATGCGGCCGCGGGGAGGGGTGTCTGGCTTCGAGCGCATCGCAACGAGCTTAGCGGGCCTGCGTTGATCCGAACAGGGCTCCGGTCGGTGCAGGCGGGGGGTGGAGAGGGGCTGCCGAGAAATGAGGCAACCTGTCCGTCCGGCGTGCCAGTGGCGGATGTCCAGGGCTTGCGCGCTGGTTGTGCACACAGTTATCAACCACCGCAGTGGTTAAAAAATATTTCAGGGGGCCGCGACCGGCGGTGCTTCAACCGACCAGCGCGGTCCATCGGTCCCAGGCTGCGGCCGGCGTCGCCTCACCCCACAGGTCGACGGTGACCGCGCTGCCGGCGTGCTCGCGGCCGGCGGCCGCACCGCGCAGGTATCCCAGTCCGATGCAGCGACCGGCGGCCGCGCTCCAGCCCGCCGACGTCAGCTCGCCCACCGGCTGGCCGTCGACGAGCAGGGTCTCGCCGCCCCACGCATACGGCTCGGGCGCATCGAGCACGATCGTCACCAGGCGCTTTCGCAGCGGCGCCGACTGCAGGGCGGCGAGCGCGTCGCGGCCGATGAAGCCATCGTCCTTCGCGAGCTTGACGGCGAAGGTCGTGCCAGCCTCGAACGGCGTCTCGTCGGCGCCGAGCTCGGCACCCCAGGCGCGCCGACCGGCCTCGATGCGCAGCGCGTCGAGCGCGTAGTAGCCGGCATCGGCGAGCCCGCCGCCTTCGACGCCGAGACCTTCAGCCGCCTCGTGGAGCGCGAGCCAGACATGGCGCGCCATCTCGACCGGCACGTAGAGCTCGTAGCCCGGTCCGCCGACGTAGCTCATGCGCGCGGCGCGGACGCGGGCGAAGCCGACGTCGATCTCGCGCGTTGTCGAGAAGCGCAGCTGCTCGGGGCCGATCGCCTCGAACGTCTCCGGCGCGCCCGCCCGGCCGAGCAGTGCGCGTGCGTTCGGGCCCATGAGCGAGAGCACCGACGTCATGCCGCTGACGTCGGTGACCACCGCCGCCTCGCTCGCTCCCAGGTGGCGCTCGATCCAGTCGAGGTCGCGCGTCGCCTGCGCCGAGCCGGTGACGACGAGGAAGCGGTCGGGCGCGAGGCGCGTCACCGTCACGTCGCTCTCGTGGCCGCCGCGCTCGTTGAGCATCGGCGTGTAGACCATGCGCCCGGGTGCGACGTCCATCTCGTTGGCGCAGAGGCGCTGCAGCACGGCGAGGGCGTCGCGGCCCTGGACGAGCAGCTTGCCGAACGAGGTCTGGTCGTAGAGCGCGACGGCCTGGCGCGTGGCGCGCTGCTCGCGCACGACGTCGGCCAGCCAGGCGGGCCGGCCGAGCGTCTGCGGATACGGCGGTGCGGCCGGCGCGTCCTGGCGAAAGTAGCTCGCCCGCTCCCAGCCGTTCTTGGCGCCGAAGACCGCGCCCTTCGCGGCGAGCAGGTCGCGCAGAGGGCTGGTGCGCAGCGGACGTGCCGTCTCCAGCTCCTGGCGCGGCCAGCGCATCGCGTAGTGCAGCCCGAGCGTCTCGCCGGTTCGCTCGGCGAGCGCCTTCTTGTTCGCGGTGTGCGGCCCGAAGCGACGGATGTCGACGTCGGCGAGGTCGGTCTGCGCCGCGCCCGCGACGATCCACTCGGCGATCAGCTTGCCGGCGCCGCCGCTGTTGGCGATGCCGGCCGAGTTGAAGCCGGCGGCGACGAAGAATCGGCGCAGCTCGGGCGCCTCGCCGAGGATGAAGTTGCCGTCGGGCGTGAAGCTCTCGGGGCCGTTGAGCAGCATCTTCACGCGTGCCGTCTCGAGGCACGGCGTGCGGTGGATCGCCGCCAGCATCAGCGGCTCGAACTGCTCCCAGTCCTCGTCGAGGAGCTGGAACTGGAAGGTCGCCGGGATCGGGTCGACGCGCCACGGCTTGGCCTGCGGCTCGAAGCCGCCCATCAGCAGGCCGCCGACCTCTTCCTTGTAGTAGATGAAGCCGTCGGCGTCGCGCATCACGGGCAGCATCGGATGCACGCCCTCGATCCGCTCGGTGACGATGTAGAAGTGCTCGGCCGACCAGAGCGGCACGTTCACGCCGGCCAGCGCGCCGAACTGGCGCGCCCACTGGCCGGCGCAGTTGACGACCACCTCGCAGGCGATCTCGTGCTCCTCGCCGCCGTGGCGCACGCGCAGGCCCGTCACTGCGGCGCCGTGGCCGACGCGGGCGCTGCGCACCGCGGTCACCTCGGCGTCCTCGACGATCTTCACGCCGCGCTGGCGCGCGCCCTTGGCGAGCGACATGCACAGGTCGGCCGGGTTCGCCTTGCCGTCGCCGGGGATCCAGATCGCACCGGCGAGGTCGTCGGTGCGCAGCGGCGCGAACAGCTCGCCGGCGCGCGCCGGGCTGATCTCCTCGCACTCGACGCCGAAGCTCCTCGCCAGGGCGAGCTGGCGGCGCAGCGTCAGCAGCCGCTCGTGCGTCCTGGCGACGTTGACGCTGCCGCATTGCTTCCAGCCCGTCGCCAGACCGGTCTCGGCCTCGAGCGTCGCGTACAGCTCGATGCCGTACTTGCTCATCCTCGTCATCGTCCGGTTCGGCCGCATCTGGCCGACCAGCCCGGCGGCATGCCAGGTCGTGCCGCAGGTGAGCCGACCCTGCTCAAGGACGAGCACGTCCTTCTCGCCGAGCGCGGCCAGGTGATAGGCGGTCGAGCAGCCGGCAATGCCGCCGCCGACGATGACGATGCGGGCCTGCGTCGGCAACGTCATGCCAGCCTCAACGCCATCACGCCGAACAGGACCGCTCCCGTGCCCAGCGCGCGCTGCAACCGGAAGCGCTCCTTGAGGACGACGACACCGATCAGCGCCGCGAACAGGACCGACGTTTCACGCAGTGCCGCGACCGACGCGACGGGGGCGCGCGTCATCGCCCAGAGGGCGATGCCGTAGGCGCCGAGCGAGGCGCAGGCGCCGAGCAGCGCCATCGGCCAGCGCTGTCGCATGTAGCCGAAGGTCGGCGTCAGGGCGGCGCGCCGTTGCCAGAGCACGATCGCGAAGTAGGGCAGGCCGTCGAGCAGAAAGAGCAGCGCGACATAGCGCAGTGCGTTGCCCGAGGCGCGCACGCCCAGGCCGTCGACGATGGTATAGCTGGCGATGATGGCGGCGTTGGCCAGCGAGTAGCCGAGCGCGTGCCGGCGCGAGCCCTGGTGCGCCGAGCGCGTCAGGCCGATGGCCAGGACGCCGGCGCTGATGCCGGCCACCCCGAGCCAGGTCGCCAGCGCCAGGTGCTCGCCGATCAGGGTGCCGCTCACGAGGGCGACGAGCAGCGGCGCGGTGCCTCGCATGATCGGGTAAGCGAAGCCGAGCTCTCCGTACCGATAGGCGCCGACCAGCGCGATGTAGTAGCCGATGTGGATCACGACCGACGCGGCGATCCAGGGCATCGCCGCGGCCGACGGCAGGCCGACGATGGCGACGAGGACCACGCCGACACCGCAGCCGAGGAGATGGATCAGCGCCGTGTCGAGCTGCATGTCGCGACCCGACTTGATGAGCGCGTTCCATGACGCATGCAGCAGCGCGCTGAAGAGCACCGCGGCGACGACGGGCCAGGTGAGGCTCATGGTCGCGATGCCGATTCGGGCGGAAGCCCCGTCATCGGCTCGTCGCCAGTGCGCAGCGCGCGGCGCGCCCGATGAAGTGGGCGAGCGGCGGTGTGCGCTCCTCTTCCTGCTTGGCAAGGTCGTCCCACTGGCGCAGCCTCACCGCGTCGCGCGCGCCCGGCCTGGCGAGGAAGGCCGCGGCCTGGTCGGCGTCGAAAACGCCGCCCTGCAGAACGAGGCTGCGCTTCGAGTCGTCGGACAGGCGGGCGTGGTAGCCCTCGCTCGCCTGGCAGAGATAGCGCTTGGCGTCGACATGGAGCTTGATCGCGTCGAGCACCGAGTCGTCGAACAGGCCACGCAGGAACGGCAGGGCGTAGTACTGGTGCGTGTCGTCGATTCCCAGAAGCGATGGCGTCGAGCCCTGGGCGGCGCCGGTGTCCTCCAGGTAGAGCAGATGGCCGAGGTCGTGCAGCAGGCAGGCGGTGACGAGCGAGTCGCCGGCCTCGCCCTGCTCGGCCAGATGTGCGGTCTGCAGGGCGTGCTCGAGCTGCGTCACGGGCTCGCCGCTGTACTGCTCGGCGCCATGACGCGCGAACAGACGCTCGATGTCGACCAGGCTCAGCACGGCCGAGCTCTTCGGCTCACGCGGACCTCACGTGCGGGTCTCATCGGGGGCGCCGAGCGGCGCGAACTGCGACTGGCGGATGCGCGTCGCGGTGAGCGCGCCGGCCGATTCGAGAATCGGATAGGCGACGCCGCAGATGTGCGAGTTGATGCGCTTCAGGTCGCTGATGAGGTCGAGGTGGAGCGAGCTCGTCTCGATGCTCTGCGCCGTGTTGTCGCGCAGGCGGCCGATGTGATTGGCGGCGTATTCGTGCTCCAGGTCGCGAAAGTGCGCCTTCTCCTCGAGCAGCCGCTTGGCGTCGCGCACGTGGCCGTCGAGGAACACGCTCATCGCCAGGCGCAGGTTGGCGAGCAGGCGCTCGTGCAGGTGGACGATCTCCTGCATGCCGGCGTCGGAGAAGCT
>JBDTJD010000205.1:0-3312 GCA_039935975.1 Caldimonas sp. | reverse complement strand
GGCTGCTCGTCGCCGTCGCCGCCGGCCATCACAAGCGGACGATGTTCTCGATCGCGGAGCGGCTCGAGATCGCCAGCGAGCTCGCCGCCAAGTATCCCAACGTCGAGGTGATGGCGTTTCGCGGCCTCCTGCGCGATTTCGTGGTCGATCAGGGCGGCAAGGTCGTGGTGCGCGGCCTGCGCGCGGTGAGCGACTTCGAGTACGAGTTCCAGATGGCGGGCATGAACCGCCAGCTCATGCCCGACGTCGAGACGGTGTTCCTGACGCCAAGCGACCAGTACCAGTTCGTCTCCGGCACCTTCGTGCGCGAGATTGCCAATCTCGGCGGTGATGTCTCCAAGTTCGTGTCACCCTTGGTGCTCGACCGGCTGCACGAGCGGGTCAAGCGTTCCGAACCCTAGCACTGACCGAACCCATGTCGCTCGTCATCACCGACGAATGCATCAACTGCGATGTCTGCGAGCCGGAGTGCCCGAACGCCGCGATCTCGATGGGCGAGGCGATCTACGTGATCGACCCGAGGAAGTGCACGGAATGCGTCGGCCACTTCGACGAGCCGCAGTGCGTGCAGGTGTGTCCTGTGGCCTGCATTCCGCTCGATCCGGGCAACGTCGAGTCGAACGAGACGCTCTGGGCCAAGTATCGGCGACTGCAGGCTGAAGCGGCCCAGCCCTGAGCCGGCGCAAGTCGCCTAGGGCGGCGCCTTCGCGGCTTTCGGCACGGCGGCGATGAAGTCGCCGCGGCTGTCGTCGGATGCGGTGGCCTTGCGCTTCTTCCTGCTTGCCTTCCGGTGCGGCGTCGGCGCAGCGGCGACGACCCGCGCCGGCCCGAGCGAAGTCGCCAGCGCGGGCTTTTGCGAGGCCTCGGCAAGGCGACGGTCGCGCACCATCTCGTCGGCAAGGCGCTTCTCGCGCAGCGCCACCTGTCGCCCTTCGGCGCGCTGCGCGGCCGTCGAACGGCCGTCGACCTCGATCGCCCTGGCGCTCACGCACGGGTCGCGCGAGTACGAGTGACCGCAGCGGTAGATCGTCTGCGCCGTCGCGGCGCTGCCCGCGAGCGCGAGCACCCCGACCGCAGCCCAGCGAACCAGCACGGTCATGGCGCGCCGGTCTCCGGCGCCTTCGCGGCCGGCTTCTCGGGCTTGGGCCTGGGGGGGCGCGCGTTAATCTTCATCGTCGCGCGCTCCATCTCGCCGTCGAGCAGGAGGTCGAGCCCGGAAAGCGCCTGCTCGATCGACTTCTGGATCTCGACCCGCTGATCGGCGATCGGCTTCCTCAGCACATAGTCGATGACCTCGGTCTTCACGCCCGGGTGGCCGATGCCGATTCGCAGGCGCCAGTAGTCGGCGCTGCCGAGCTGGGCGTGGATGTCCTTCAGGCCGTTGTGGCCGGCGTGCGAGCCGCCGAGCTTGAGCTTCACCTGGCCGGGAAGCAGATCGAGCTCGTCGTGGGCGACCAGGATCTCGTTCGGCTCGATCTTGAAGAAGCGGGCGAGCGCCGCGACCGACTTGCCCGAGAGGTTCATGAAGGTCGTCGGCTCGAGCAGCCAGAGCGGCCGGCCGCCGACATTGGCGCGCGCCGCGTGGCCGAAGTAGCTGCGCTCCGGCGACAGCTGCACCTTGAGCCGGTCGGCGACTTCGTCGACGAACCAGAAGCCGGCGTTGTGCCGCGTCGCCGCGTATTCGGGGCCGGGGTTGCCGAGGCCAGCGATCAGTCGAATCATGGTGGGGTGATTATCGAATCGTCAGCTCAGAAAAAAGCCCCGCCGTGGCGGGGCTTCGCATCCCTCGGGGAGGGGCATCACTTCTTGTTCTGCTTCTCCGTCTTCTTGGCCTTGGTCGGCGCCGGCACCGCAGCGGCCACCACGGCCACGGGAGCGACCTCTTCCACCTCGGCCGCCTGGACGTTGGCCGACACGATCACCGGGTTCGGCTTGCCGTGCGTCACGACCTTCGTGCCGGCCGGCAGCTTGATGTCGCTCACGTGCAGCGACTGGCCTTTGGTGAGCTCACCGAGGTCGACCGAGATGAACTCGGGAAGCTGCGAGGCCAGGCACTGGATGCTGATCTCGTTGACGACGTGGTTGACGACGCAGCCGTCGGTCTTCACGGCGGGCGAGTTTTCCTCGTTCTCGTAGTGCAGCGGCACCCTCTTGGTGACCTTGGTGGTGGCGTCGACGCGCTGGAAGTCGATGTGCATCACGATCGGTCGGAACGGATGCATCTGGTAGTCGCGCAGCAGGACCTGCTGGGTCTTGCCAGCCAGGTCCATCTCGAGCAGCGACGAGTGGAACGCTTCCTTCTTGAGGGCGAAGAAGAGGGCGTTGTGATCGAGCTCGATCATGGCCGGCGTGCCGGCGCCATAGACGATCCCGGGGACTTTTTGCGCGTTGCGCAGGCGGCGGCTCGCTCCGGTCCCCTGCACAGTGCGCTCGTAGGCGGTGAATTTCATGAACACTCCAAAGATGAGGGCCCGCGACCAGGCTCCTCGGTTAAAAAACTGACGGTCTAGAAATTCGAATTCTGTTCGGCGAACAGCGACGTCACCGACTCGCCGTCGGAGATGCGCCGGATCGTCTCGGCGAAGAGGAAGGCGACCGAGAGCTGGCGCACCTTGCTGCAGGCCTTGCCGTCGGCGCTGAGCGGGATCGTGTCGGTGATCACCACCTCGTCGAGCTTGGAGGCCTGGATGCGCGAGATCGCCGGGCCGGAGAACACGGCGTGGGTGCAATAGGCGTAGACCTTCTTCGCGCCGCGCTCCTTCAGCACGTCGGCCGCCTTCACGAGCGTGCCGGCGGTGTCGATCATGTCGTCCATGATCACGCAGTTGCGGCCCTCGGTCTCGCCGATGACGTGCATCACTTCCGAGACGTTGGCCTTGGGCCGCCTCTTGTCGATGATCGCGAGGTCGCAGCCGGCCTGCTTGGCCAGCGCCCGCGCCCGCACCACGCCGCCGACGTCGGGCGAGACGACGACGAGGTCGTCGTAGCGTTTGCTCTGCAGGTCGGACAGGAGCACCGGCGAGGCGTAGATGTTGTCGACCGGGATGTTGAAGAAGCCCTGGATCTGGTCGGCGTGGAGGTCCATCGTCAGGAGGCGCTCGACGCCGACGGCCTCGAGCATGTTGGCGACGACCTTGGCCGAGATCGGCACGCGTGTCGAGCGCGGCCGGCGGTCTTGCCGTGCATAGCCGAAGTACGGGATCACCGCGGTCACCCGGCGGGCCGAGGCGCGCTTGAGCGCGTCGACCATGATGCAGAGCTCCATCAGGTTCTCGTTGGTCGGCGAGCACGTCGGCTGGACGACGAAGATGT
>JBDTJD010000204.1:0-6747 GCA_039935975.1 Caldimonas sp. | reverse complement strand
TGCACGCTCGCGCCGTCCCAGCGCGTGGCGTGGTCGTCGGTGGCGGCGCTGCGGATCGGCTCGATGCACACGTCGAAGTCGGGGTCGAAGAAGAGCGGAAACGAGAGCCGGTCGCGGCCGCTGGTGTTGAGGCGCACGCGATGCGGCGTGCTCTTGTACAGGCCGCCGGTCATGCGGTCGAGCATGTCGCCGATGTTGCAGACGAACGATTCCGGCACCGGTGGCGCCTCGATCCAGCCCTGTTTCGTGTGCACCTGCAGGCCGCCGACGGCATCCTGGCGCAGCAGCGTGAGGAGCCCGTAGTCGGTGTGCTCGCCAACGCCGTGGCGCACGTCGAGCCCCTCGGGGATCGGCCGGCTCGGGTAGTTGAAGATGCGAAAGAGGATGAGCGGGTCGGCGGTGTAGCGGGCCGCGAAGTAGTCGGCCGGCAGATCGAGCGAGCGGGCGATGATTTTCATGACGCGATGCCCGAGCGTGGTCACCGCAGCCATCCATTCGAGGATCGTCTGGCGCAACCCGGGCAACACGTCATCGTCGGGGATCAGGTTGTGGCCGTGCAGCGGCACGCCCGCCGCCACGCGCGGATGCTCCGCGCCGAGCTCGGTGCCGAGGTAGAGGCCCTCCTTCCAGTCGGGCCGGCCCGAGGTCAGCTCGCCGCCGAGAGGGAACCAGCCGCGCCACGCCGGACCGCCGAGCGGCATGGCATAGCGCGCCTTGGTGGCTTCGGGGAGCGCGAAGAAATGGTGGCTGAGGGCCTCGAGGCGCCGGCCGAGGGACTCGTCGATGCCGTGGCCGACGATGTAGAAGAAGCCGTGGGCGCGGCAGGCTTCGCCGATCGCCTGCGCGGCGGCGTCGGGCGTGGCGCGAAGATCGACCAGGGGCAGATGATCCATCGTGTCGCGAATGGTAGGTCGGCTTGGTGCAGTCGGATCGACGACCGATTCGAAGCGAGGACGGGCGCCTGTCGCCCGTCGCTGCGCCGTGCAACCAGCCCCGTCCGCGGCAGAATCCGGACACGATCCGCAGACCCCCGGCCACCGCCGATGACGCCGCCCCCCACCCCGATGCAGCGCGGTGCGCACGTCACGCCGCGGACGACGCCTTGACGGATGCCCCGCGCCGGCGCGCGCGGCGCATCGGCCTGCTGTGCCTGCTCGGCACGTCGGTCGGCTGGGGCGTGAACTGGCCGGCGATGAAAGTGCTGCTGGAGCAGTTGCCGCCGCTGTTCGCGCGCGGCAGCGCAGGCCTGACCGCCGCGCTGGTGCTGGCCCTGGTCGCCACCTTGCGTGGCGAAAGCCTGCGCGTGCCCAGGCCACTGTACGGACGGCTGCTCGCCGCGTCGCTGACCAATGTGTTCGCCTGGATGGGCTTCGCCACGCTGTCGCTGCGATGGCTCAACGCAGGGCAGGCCGCGATGCTGGTGTACACCATGCCGGTCTGGGTGACGCTGCTGGCCTGGCCTCTGGCCGGTCAGCGGCCCACGGCGCGCGCCAGCGTCGGCCTGCTGGTGTGCATGGCCGGGTTGTGGGCGCTGCTCGGCGCGCGCCAGACGCCCTTGGGCACACACATGTTGATCGGTGTCGGGTTCGCGCTGGCCTCGGCGCTTCTGTTTGCCATCGGCACGGTCGCGCTGAGGCCGCTGACTGAACTGGCGCCGATTCCGAACCTGGCCTGGCAGCTGGGCCTGGGCTGTGCGCCGATGGTGCTGATCGGCGTGCTCTGGGAACACCCGCAGCTGGCCCGCGTCGACGCCACCGGCTGGGTGCTGCTGGCCTACATGACGGCGGTGCCGATGGGCCTGTGTTACCTCAGCTGGTTCGCGGCGCTGCGACGTCTCTCGCCGACCACCGCGTCGATGGGAACGCTGCTGACGCCGGTGATCGGCGTGTTCGCCGCCGCGGCCGCGCTCGACGAGCCGCTGGGCGCGCGCGAACTGACGGCGCTGGTGCTGACGCTGGGCGGCGTCGCGTTGGCGCTGCGCCGCGCGGTCGACTGAGTCGGACCCTCCTCGGGATCGCAGGATCGTGATGGAGGCCGTCGCGCCGCATCGGAGCGCGGTGCCGGGCGTCTCGCCCGAACCTTCGTGACGAGGCCGTTGCGGTCGCGTGTCCCCGGATCGATAGCCGTGCCGTGCGAAACGCTAGCGCGACTTCCTGGCCGCGCTCTTCTTCGCCTTCCCCGTCGACTTCCTGTGCGGTGCGGCGACCGACTTCGCCGCCTTCTTCACCGCCTTCGCCGTCGCCTGCGTGGCCTCGTTGACCTTGGCGGTGACGGCGGCCTTCTTCCCGGCCTCGACGCGCTTGGGCGACTTTCGCGCGGGCTCCCTCGAGAACATGCCGACGACCGCGTTCTTCATCTTGCCCAGGATTCCGGGCGTCTTCTTGTCGACCATTGAGGGGCCTTCGTCGTTGATGTCGTCTCGAGTGTGCCTCACCGCCTGCACGAGTCGCGCTTCACTTCCTGACCGGCGCCGCCGACAGGATCGCGATGAGGGCGGACCAGTCGACCGGCTTGACCAGGTGGTGATCGAAACCGGCGGCCGCCGAGGCCTCGATGTTCTTGTCCTGCCCCCAGCCCGTGGTCGCCACGAGCAGGACGGCGCCTCCCGCCGGAGTGGCGCGAAGTCGGCGCGCCACCTCGAGTCCGTTCAAGGTCGGCAGGCCGAGGTCGAGAAGGGCGACATCCGTCTCGCCGACGGCGAGGATCTCGAGCGCCGACATCCCGTCGTGAACGTACCGGGTTTCGTGACCTTCAAGCTCCAGCAGCGCGGCCATGCTCTCGGCGGAATCCTTGTTGTCGTCGACAACCAGGATCTTCAGGCGGCGCACGGCGCTCGCCGCCGGCACGACGACGGCCTGTGGCGCGGGTGGCTCGACCCGGGGCAGCCGGACGACGAATTCGCTTCCCGACCCGCGCCCCGCGCTGAACGCGCCGACGGTGCCGCCGTGCAGCTCCGTCAGCCCACGGACCAGGGCCAGGCCGATGCCCAGACCTCCGGTCTCGCGCTGGATCGCGGGCTCCGCCTGCGAGAACATCTCGAAGACCTTCGGCAGATGCTGGCCGTCGATGCCGATGCCCGAATCGCGAACCGAGCATGTCGCCATCTCGCCTTCGCGCGAGGAGCTGACGTGGATCGACCCGCCTTCGGGCGTGAACTTGCTCGCATTGACGAGGAGATTGAGCACGATCTGGGTCAGGCGCGCCGGATCTGCATTCAGCCAGAGCGGCTGCTCGTCAAGCGAGCGGGTCAGCTGCTGGCGCGCGGCAGTGATCAGCGGCGTGGCAGCCTCGATCGCGGCCTCGATCGCATCGGTCATCGTCACCGGCTCGAGCCGCAGGCGCAGCTTGCCTTGCGTGAACCTGGACACTTCGAGCAGGTCGTCGACGAGGCGCGAGATCTGCGCGAGCTGCCGGCCGAGCACCTCGCGCGACCAGAGGATGTCCGGATCGGCGATGTCCTTGTGGCGCAGCAGGCCGATCACGTTCGACATCGGCGCAAGCGGCCCCCGCAGTTCGTGCGCCAGGGTCGCCAGGAACTCGTCCTTGCGGCGATGATCCTCGGCCAGCTGCTCGTTGGCCGCCTCGGCGGCGCGCCGGGCCAGCAGCAACTCGTGCTCGTACTTCTGCCGGTCGGTGGCGACCATCACCGCGATCTCGTCGTAGATCTGCTCGCCGTGGCTCCGGCGGATCGCGTTCATGAGCACGGGGATCGTTCTTCCGTCGGGGTGCCGGATGTCCAGCTTGACCTCAGACACCGAGCCCTGCATCTGCATCAGGGGCGCCCAGTGGGTCTGGTGGAACACCCTTCCGCCGATCGTCAGAAGGTCCTGGATGCGGCGCAGGTCCACCAGCTCCTCGGCCGCGGCTCCGACCCACGTGCAGAAGGTCGCGTTGACGCGCCGGATGACGCCGTCGGGCGTGGTGAGGAGCAGGCCGCACGCGGCCTGCGAGTAGAGCGCATCGCACCCGGGCGCGTCCATCGCGCCGTCCCGCCCCTCAGCGCGAACGCTGGAGGAATCGCTCCATCACCGCGACACTGGCCGCGGGTGCGCTCAGGTGCGGGCAATGGCCGACGTTCTCGATGACTTCGAGAACGCCGCTCGGCAAGGTCCGTTGCAGATACTTGCCGACCGAGAGCGGAGCGATCAGGTCGTCGGTCGACTGGAGGATGAGCGCCGGCGTCTTGGCCCTGGGAACGTCTTCGCGGTGATCGGACAGGAACGTGACCCGGGCGAAGTGCTTGGCGATCTCGGGATCCGTCCGGCAGAAGCTGTTCGTGAGCTCGATGCCCAGCTCCGGGCGATCCGGCGCTCCCATGATGACCGGCGCCATCGTGCTCGACCAGCCGAGATAGTTGCTCTCGAGTGTCTCGAGCAGGCCGTCGATGTCGGCGCGCGTGAAGCCGCCGACGTAGTCGTCGTGGTTGATGTAGCAAGGCGACGGACCGACCATGATGTGCGCGTCGAACCGGTCCGGCGCCTCGATCGTGGCGAGCATGCCGATCGTCGAGCTGACGGAATGGCTGACCAGGACGACCGGCCCTTCGGCGAATTCGTCGACGATCTCGAGCAGATCCTTCGCGTAGCCGTGCAGGGAGCCGTACTTGCCCTTGTCGTAGGCCGACAGGTCCGACATCCCGCTTCCGACGAGGTCGAAGAGCACGGTCTTGAAGCGGGCGTCGAAGGCCGGCGTCAGGTAACGCCACATGTTCTGGTCGCAGCCGAACCCATGCGCGAAGACCATCGTCGCCGGTCCGGCCCCGCCGGTCATCACGTTGTTGCGCTTCTGGATGCTCATGAGGGGATTCTCGCAGGGCGGGCCGGGGGGCCGGCGCAAGTGCGGGCCGCGAGCGGAACCGGTTCGCATCCCGCCCAGGCATTCCGCCGGCAACCGTAGGACTTCGCCGCGTTCGGCTCGAGCGCGGTGAACGCGGCACGGGCGCGCGGGTCTTTCCCATCCCACCCTTTCCATTCGGAGGTTTTCGTGAAGCACGCTCTTTCGTCTCTTGTCGTCGCCTGTGGCTTGGCCGTTGCGGCAGCCGGCAGCACTGCGGCACAGGCCGCCGGCAGTTCCCCGCCGAGCATGACGGTGCTGCCCACACAAACCATCGGCAGCACCGAGCCGACGCCCGAGGCCCCAGCCGCGGCGCACCGCGAGGCCTACGCCGCGCGCACCCAAGCCCGGCTCGCCTGCCGCGGCGAGGCGTCGGGCGACGCCCGGCAGAATTGCCTTGCCGCCGCGCAGGAAGACTTCCGGAACACGTTGGCACGGGCCCGCAGCGATTCCTGACGACCGCCGGCGCCGGTGTGAGGGGCCGCGGGCCGATCGTGTCCCGCGTGACCTTCATCGGGCGTGAACCGGCGTCTCCGTCGTGCCTCGCGCGACGCCGGCCGACGCGGCGAACGCCCTTCCATTTCCGTTCAGCTTCGGTTCATGCAGCTGCTTGCAAGATGCGCTCATCCCACCCGATGGAGCCTTCCATGAACCGTCCCGCCCTCTTCGCCTTGCTGGCCACTGCCGCCGCCTCCTTCGGCGCCCAGGCCCACACCTACACCGACAACGCCCGTGTCCTCGCTGCCGAGCCCCAGTACGAGAACGTGAGCGTGCCGCGCCAGGAGTGCCGACGCGACTGGGTGTCCGAGGCACGGCCTGCGGAGGGGCGCAACTACGGCGGCGCCGTGGTCGGCGGCCTGGCGGGCGCGCTGCTCGGCAACCAGGTCGGCCGGGGTCACGGCCGCGAGGCCGCGACCGCCGTGGCCGCCGTCGTCGGTGCCCTCACCGGCGACAACATTGCCAACCGCGGCCGCTTCGAGCCGCGTGACGAGCCTGTCGCACGCGAGGTGACCTCGTGCCGCACCGTGAGCGACGTGCAGGCGCGTCTCGTCGGCTACCGGGTCGACTACGAGTACCGCGGCCAGCGCTTCACGACCCTGATGCAGGACCAGCCCGGCGCCTTCCTGCCCGTCCGCGTGTCGGTGGAACCGGTTGTGGGACGATAGGCGCCGATGCGTCCCGCCCTTCACGCTGCCCGCTCGCACCTGACATGAACGCGCTGCTCCGGCCCCTCTTCTGCGCGCTGCTGCTCACCTCGGCGCTGCCGGCCTTTGCCGACGTCGGCCGCGACGAGGCCGCCGCCGTGGCGCAGCGCACCGTCAGCGGCCGCGTGCTGGCGGTGGAGCGGGCCGAGATCGGCGGCAAGCCGACGTGGCGCGTGAAGATCCTCAGCGCCCAGGGCGAGGTCCGCGTCGTCGTCGTCGACGCCGCCAGCGGCCGCGTCGTGGGCTGACCAGCCGGCCGCGGCGTGCGCGTCCTGCTGATCGAGGACGATGCGGCGTTGAGGCTCGGCCTGGCACGCCAGCTGGAGGCCGACGGCTACCGCGTCGATCACGCCGCCGACGGCGCCGACGGCCTCTTCCAGGCCCAGGAATACCCGGTCGATCTGGTCATCGTCGACCTCGGCCTGCCGCGCCTGAGCGGCATCGACGTCGTCAAGAAGCTGCGCGAGGCGGGGCGGACGCTGCCGATCCTGATCCTCACCGCACGCGGCAGCTGGCAGGACAAGGTGGTCGGCCTCGAGGCCGGCGCCGACGACTACCTCGTCAAGCCGTTCGAGTACCCCGAGCTTGCCGCGCGGGTGAAGGCGCTGCTGCGCCGCTCGCTCAAGGCCGCGTCGGACACGCTCTCGCTCGGGCCGCTCGCCATCGACTTCTCGGCGCAGTCGGTGCGCCTCGGCGGCGTCGCCGTCGA
>JBDTJD010000203.1:0-8311 GCA_039935975.1 Caldimonas sp. | reverse complement strand
CGCTGAAGAAGATCATCGACGCGCGCGGCATGAGCACGGCCGTCGGCGACGAGGGCGGCTTCGCGCCGAGCGTCGCCAGCCACGAGGCGGCGATCCAGATGATCCTCGAGGCGATCGAGAAGGCCGGCTTCGTCGCCGGCGCGCAGATCGCGATCGGCCTCGACTGCGCGGCGAGCGAGTTCTACAAGGAAGGCCAGTACCGGCTCGAGGGCGAGGGCCTCACGCTCGGCGCCTCGGAGTGGATCGACACGCTCGAGCGCTGGATCGGCAAGTACCCGATCATCTCGATCGAGGACGGCATGGCCGAGGGCGACTGGGACGGCTGGAAGCTCCTCAACGACCGCCTCGGCTCGCGCGTGCAGCTTGTCGGCGACGACCTCTTCGTCACCAACACGAAGATCCTGAAGGAAGGCATCAGGAAGAACGTCGCCAACTCGATCCTCATCAAGATCAACCAGATCGGCACGCTGACGGAAACGTTCGCGGCGATCGAGATGGCCAAGCGCGCCGGCTGGACCTCGGTGATCAGCCACCGCTCGGGCGAGACCGAGGACGCAACCATCGCCGACATCGCCGTCGGCACCAACGCCGGCCAGATCAAGACGGGCTCGCTCAGCCGCTCCGACCGGATGGCCAAGTACAACCAGCTCCTGCGCATCGAGGAAGACCTGGGCGACGTCGCCGCCTACCCCGGCAAGGCCGCGTTCAAGCAGTTGCCGCAGGACTGACCGGACGCGCCCGCCCGACGAAGAAGACGTCGCCATGCGCTGGATCACCCTCGCCCTTGCCGCGCTGCTCGTCCTCGTCCAGGGCGAGCTCTGGTTCGGCAAGGTCGGCATGCCGCACATGATCGAGATGCAGCGAAAGCTCGCTGCGCAAAAGGCGATCAACGACACGGCGCGGCACCGCAACGAGCAGCTCACCGCCGAGGTCAACGATCTCAAGGACGGGCTCGAGATGGTCGAGGAGAAGGCGCGCGGCGAGCTCGGCATGATCAAGCCCGACGAGATCTTCGTCCAGCTCTCGCCCGCCAAGCGTTGAGCGCCCTCGGCGATCTCGTTTCGGCGGCCGCGCCGCTGTTCGAGAGTGCCTTCGTCGCCTGGAACGTGCCCGTCACGTGGATCGAGCTGGTCGCCTTCGCGCTCGCGGTCCTGATGGTGATCTTCAACATCCGGGTCAACGTCCTCGGCTGGCCGCTCGCGATCGCCAGCTCGCTGCTCTACTTTCTCGTCTTCTGGAAGAGCCGGCTCTACGGCGACGCCAGCCTGCAGATCTTCTTCGCCGCCGTCGCCGGATGGGGCTGGTGGCAGTGGCTGCGCGGCACCGACCCATCGGGCCGGGCGCTCGGCGTGCGCGCGCTCGGCTGGCGCGGACGGCTCGTCGCCCTCCTGGCGCTCGCGTTCGCCTGGCCCGCCGTCGCGCTCTTCCTGCGCCGCTATACCGACACCGACGTGCCCTGGTGGGACGCGTTCCCCACCGCGGCAAGCGTTCTTGGCCAATGGCTGCTCGGTCGCAAGTATGTCGAGAACTGGCCGACCTGGCTCGTCGTCAACGTCGTCGGCCTCGCCCTTTTCGCTTACAAGGGGCTGTGGCTGACGGTGCTGCTCTATGCCGTCTTCGCGGTCATGTCGGTGGTCGGTTGGCGCGCCTGGCTCCGGCTCGCGGCCCGGCCGGAGCCGAACCGGGCCGCGCCATGAGCGGCGCGGCGTTCGTCGTCGTCCTCCTCGGCGCCGAAAGCACCGGCAAGACAACCCTCGCGCACGGGCTCGCGCAATGCCTCGCGGCGCGCGGCGAGCGCGTCGTTCGCGTCGACGAGGTCCTGCGCGAGTTCTGCGACGCGCACGGGCGGACGCCGCGTCGCGACGAACAGGCGGGCATCGCCGCGCAGCAGACGGCACGCATCGACGCCGCCGCGGCGGCGGCCGACATCGTCGTCGCCGACACCAGCGCCCTCATGATCGCGATCTACAGCGAGATCGTCTTCGCCGACACCCACCTTTACGCGAGCGCGCTGGCGGCCCAGCGACAGGCTCGGCTCACGCTCCTGACGGCACTCGACCTGCCCTGGCGCGAGGACGGCCTGCAACGCGACGGGCCACACGTGCGCGCGCCGGTCGATGCACTGATCCGCTCGTCGCTGGCCGGCGCGGGCATCGCCTTCACGACCGTCGAGGGACACGGGCCCTCCCGGCTGGACGCGGCCCTGCGAGCCGTCGATTCGGCCCGAGCGGCGCGGAGCTAGGCGGTGCCGCCGAGGCGGACGAGAACGATGATGAAGACGCCGACCACGAGGTTGAGCGTCACCTCCCATCGGATCGCGCCGAGCGCCGCGGCGCCTTCGGACCAGCGCTGGCTCGCCGCCGCTTTCGCCAGGCGCGCGAACAGGACGATGCGCACGTGCATGAACACGGCCAGCATGAAGAAGAAGAGTCCGACCATCACGTACCAGTCGAGCGGCATGTTGAAAGGCAGCGAGGCACGGGCCGACGCGGACCAGGCGATGCCGATCATGGCCGCGCCCGAAACGAACACCGTCGCGGCGGCGACCGTCACGAGCGTGCTGAAGCGGCTCATCGCCGCATGCATCAGCGTCACCCGTGCCGGCGGCTCGAGCACCGCGGCGGCGGGGCGAAGGCAGAACAGCATGAACGCCATCCCGCCGACCCAGGCAACGACGGCGAGCAGGTGAATGGCCTTCAGGGTGGCGTAGAGCACGTTGGAAAGCTCCGGTGATCGCCGAAACGAAACGAGGTCGCGGCAGAGTTGGCATTGTCCATCGCCGGGCGCGCGCCGATTCGAGCGGTTCCGACAACCTGCGGTATCGTCCTTCGACCCGGAGACGAGCCTGAGGAGGCCGAAGGAATGACCAAGGTCTGCTCGGTCTGCGCGACCGAAAACAGGGACGACGCGCAGTTCTGTCGTTCGTGCGGAACGTCCTTCACCGCCTCGCCACCGGCGAGCCCGACGACGGCGCCCGCCGGCGTGGCCGGTGCGGCGAAGCAGAACGTCTGCGGCGAATGCGGCTTTCAGAACAAGCCCGGCATCCGCTATTGCGCCAACTGCGGCATGAGCCTGACGACGGCCGCGTCCGGCTTCGGCGATCTCTCGAAGTCGGCTCCCGCGTCGCCGGCCGGCGCCGAGCCCGACGCCCGGAGTGGCCCGCCGCCGGTCACCTACTCCTCCTTCGCGCCGGTCGTGCCGTACGCATCGGCGCCCGGCCCCGCGACGGAGGAAGGCGCTCTCTTCGACGAGCTCTCCAGCCCCGACATTCCCGACCCGGATGCGGCCATCGCGGTGCGCCAGAACCTCGCGGCCGAGCGCTATGCACCGCCGATCGAGTCGGGCTTCTCGAGCCCGGACGAGGCCGTCGTGGCCGAGCCGAACCGGGGCAAGACGATCGCCATCGCCGTCGCGTCGGCGCTGGTCGTCCTCGGCGCTGCAGCGTGGTGGTTCATGGGTTTCTCCTCCTCCACGTCGCCGGCGCAATCCTCCGCCGCGCCCGCACCTGCCGTCATCGCGGCGCCGATACCGGTGCCTGCTGCGGTCGCTTCCGCGCCAGAAACCGCACCGGTCGCGGTCGAGGCTGCCTCGGCGCCGCCGACGTCGGTCGAAGCCGCAGCCTCGGCGCCGGAAGAGCCGACCGTCACGCCGGCAACGACGACGACGTCGTCCGGCACGGTGTCGGATCTGCCGCCAGCGGCCGCGGCGCCACTGCCCCAGACCCAGCCCCCCGCCGCGGCCGTCGCGCTGCCGCGCCAGGGCAATGCCGCACCGGTCGGCGCCGCCGACGCGCAGGCAAAGCGGCTGGCCGCCGACAAGGCGCGGCGCGAGAAAGCGGCCCGCGACAAGGCCGAGCGCGAGGCCAAGGCCCTCGCACAGCGCGATCAGGCGGCCGCGAGCGCGAAGACCGAGCAGGACGCGCAGGCCCGGCGCCGCGCCGAGGAAGCGCAGCGCGCCCGCGCGGCGGCGGTGCCTGCACCGGCGCCGGCACCGGCGGCAGTGCCCCAGCCGCGCGGCGTGCGCGAGATCTGCGCCGGCCGCGGCACGATCGCCGAGGCGGTCTGCCAGTCGCGTCAATGCGCCGCGGCCGAGCACGCCAACGATGCGATCTGCCGCCGGATTCGCGAAGCCGACGAGCGCCGACGCAACCTCCAGAGCTGACGCGAGGTCAGCCGCTGCCGGCGGCATTGCACAATCTCCGGACCGCCCGGGTTCGATAGAAGCCGGGCGCCCACCGACGCGCGGCCACACCGCGCGCGGCTGCGAACACCGAGGAGTTGTCATGAGCGTCGATCCGGGATCCCGTCCCTTGCCCGCGGGCCTGTCAGGGCAGGCGTTCGCCAGCATCGCCGAGGCCATTCACGGCCTGCGCAATCGCAACGCGATCGTGGCCATGCTCGGCTGCACCTTCGCCGGCGTCATCGTCGCCGGAGCGCTGATGGCGATGGCCGGCACGATCGGCTTTCTCGCCGCCCTGCTGGCCTTCCTCGTCTGGATCGTCGCGATCGGCACCGGCATCAACGCCGCTGGTCTGCTTCAGATGGACAGCGCACGTGGCATTTCGCCGCGCAGCCTGGGCGATGCGCTGGTGCAGGGTGCGCTGTGCATTCCCAAGCTCATCGTCCTGGCGCTGGCGCTGCTCGCGGTCGAGATCGTGGTCTTCATCGCGATCGCGCTGCTGCTCGTGATCTGCAAGATTCCGTTTCTCGGCCCGCTCCTTTTCGTCGTCGTCTTCCCGGTGTCGGTCGTCGTTGCCGGCGTCACGATCACCGGGCTGTTCATCTGCGGCGTGCTGTCGCTGCCGGCCATCTGGCAGGGCGCGGGCATCACGCGCGCGCTCGGCCAGACCCTCGCGATCGTCAAGAGCCGTCTGCTGGAAGCGGTGCTGCTTCTTTTCGTCCTCGGTCTGCTCTGCTTTCTCGTCGGCATGATCGTCTTCGGCATCCTCGCCGCGGGCATGCTGCCGACGATGGCGATGTCGCTCAGCCTCGTCGGTTTCGGCGGCCTCGGCGTCGATTCGATGATGGCGCTGTCGCAGGGCGGCGGCGGCCACGCCATCGCCGGTGTGATCGGCGCCGCGCTCCTCTGGGCGATCGCGGCCTCGCTGGTGGGCCAGGTCTACCTGCTCGGCCTCTCGCTGGTTTACCTGCGCGTCACCGACGGGCTCGACCTCAGCGCTTCGGAGGCGTCGCTGCGCGCCGCGTTCGACGACGCCAGGCGTCGCACGACGGAGCTCGGCGAGAGGGCGCGCCAGGCGACCCAGCGCGGGGCGGTGTCGCCGGCCGCTGGCGCCGCGGCAGCGCCATTCGCTGCTTCCGTGGCCGCCGTGCCTGCCGCGGCCCGCGTAGACCCGCCGCTCGAAGAGACGACGACCGTGGCATCGCCGCGCACCGTCCAGGCGCCGGACTCCGACATCGACCTTCCGCTCGACCGGTCCGCCACGGTCTCGTCGATTCCAGCCTACTCTGCGCCCCCGGCGGCCCGCCCCTTGCCTGCCGCGGCGCCTCTGCCGGCGGCCACGACCTGCCCGCAGTGCCTGTCGGGGATCTCGCCCGAAGACGTTTTCTGCGGCGTCTGCGGATACCGCCTGAAGTAGCCCGGCGACGCCTGACAAGGGCTCTCAGTTGATCGCGGGCGAGCCGGGCGCCTGATCGGGCGGCGGCGTGAAGAGCTCGCCGACGTCGACCGGATCGAAACGGTACTTGACGCCGCAGAATTCGCAGCCGACCTCGACCTGCGCCTGCTCGCGAACGATGTCGTCGACCTCGGTGCGACCGAGGCTGCGCAACATCGCGCCAACGCGCGCTCGAGAGCAGGTGCACGAGAAGCGCGGCGCGGCAGCGCCGACGAGCGGCGCGAAGCGGGTCACGCGCTCCTCCCAGAACAGGCGGCGCAGGAGCGTGTCGGTGTCGAGCGTCAGGAGCTCGTCGCCGGTCAGCGTCGCGGCGAGCATCGCGACACGGTTGAAGTCCTCGTCGCGGCCGATCAGGGTCTCGTCGGCACCTTCGCCCGGCGTCGGCAGGCGTTGCAGCAGCAGGCCGGCCGCGACGCGGTCGTCGGCGGCGAGAACCAACCGCGTGTCGAGCTGTTCCGACTGCAGCATGTAGTGCTCGAGCACGGGCGCGATCGCCTGCAGCGGCTCGCGTGAATCGCCGTGCAGGGACACGACGCCTTGATAGGGCTGGTGGCCCGGGGTGCGATTCGTCGGCGCGAGCGTGATGGCGCATCGACCGGCGCCGTGGACGTTGAGCATCGCCTCGAGGCCGGCCTCGTCGGCCACCTCGCCGACGACCGTGGCCGTGGCGCGAAACGCCAGGTCGGCCGCGATCTCGGCCACGGCAAGCTTGACCGGGCCGTCGCCGTAGACCTGGAGGACGAGGTCGCCGGCGAACTTGATGTTGGCGTGCATGAGGACGCCGGCCGCCGTCATCTCGCCGAGCAGACGTCGAACGGCCACGGGCAAGGCGTTGTCGCCGCCGTCACGGCGGGCGAGCATCTCGCACCAGCCGTCGGTGAGGCGGACGAGAATGCCGCGCACCGGCAGGCCGTCGAACAGGAATCGGTGCAGCTCGCTCACCGTGCGATCGTAGGCGAGAGGCGACAATCGCCTCATGAACAGCACGAATTTCGAGGCCGCCCGCGAGGAGCTCGCCCGGGCGCGGCGCGATGCCCGCCCCATCTCCAGCTGGCCCGCCGAGCGCAAGCCTGGCGATCTCGCCGAGGCCTATCGGCTCCAGGCTGCCGTCGCGGCCGAGCTCGGCGAGATCGCCGGCTGGAAAGTCGCGGCCGTCACCGAAGCGCAGCGCCAGGCGCTCGGCGTCGACCGGCCGATCGCCGCGCCCCTGCCCAGGGCGTTCATGCACGACTCGCGCGGTGCGGTGCCGACGCTCAAGCTCGCCGGCTTCATCGCCCCGCGCCTCGAGTGCGAGTTCGCGTTCGAGCTCGCGACCGATCTCCCGCACCGGCCGGGACGTCCGTACCTGCGCGCCGAGGTCGCGGCCTCGGTGCGTGCAATGCGCCTCGGGGTCGAGATCGTCGACTGGCGGTTGCCACGCGGCCTCGGCGCGCTGGCCGAGCTCGTCGACGGCTTCAACAACGGCGCCTACGTCGCCGGGCCGGCGATCGTGGCCTGGTCGAACATCGACTTCGGCGCAACGTCGATCGTGCTCACGCGCGATCACGAAGGCGCGCTCGAGGAGGTGGCCGAGGGCAACGGTCGTGCGATCCTCGACGGCGATCCGTTCGCGACGGTGGTGATGCTCGCCAACGCGCCCGCCGACGCGGCGCGCGGTCTGCTCGCCGGCGACATCGTCACCACCGGGTCGTGCACCGGCGCCCCGCTCGTGCCGGGTGAAGGCGCCTATCGGGCCGGCTTCGGTCAGCTCGGAAGCGTCGAGTTCACCTTCACGCGCTGAGCGCTCGCCACCGGGTCAGTCGATCCGGACGAGCCCGGCGCGAAAGCGTTTCGCGTTGTCGACGTAGTGTCGCGCGCTCGCTCGCAGGCCTTCGATCTGCGCGTCGGTGAGCGTGCGCACCGCCACAGCCGGCGAGCCGACGATGAGCGAGCCGTCGGGGAAAGTCTTGCCTTCGGTGACCAGGGCGCGCGCGCCGACCAGGCAGTTGCGACCGATGCGGGCGCCGTTCAGGATCACCGAGCCGATGCCGACGAGCGAGTTGTCGCCGATGGTGCAGCCGTGCAGCATGACGAGGTGGCCGATCGTGACGCCTTCGCCGATCGTCGTCGGCTGGCCGAGGTCGGCATGGAGGACGCTGCCGTCCTGCACGTTGGAGCCGCGTCCGACGGTGAGGTGCTCGGTGTCGCCGCGCAGGATCGCCCCGAACCACACGCTGGCATCGACGCCGAGCGAAACCGAGCCGATCACGTGCGCGCTGTCGGCGACCCATGCGCTCGGGTCGATGCTCGGTGTCTTGTCGTCGAGGCGAAAGATGGCCATGGTGTTCCAGTCGGGATGAGGAAGGGGCGAGCGCGTCAGCGATTGGTGCGGACGCGCATTGCGGCGAACCGCCCGAGGCCCTCCGGGCGCCACACGGTGTCGCGGTAGTGGCAGCAGTGGACGACGAGCGGCCGCCTGCGCAGGCGAAAGCGCACGGCGCGGCAGGTGCAGCTGCCGTCGAGGGGCGCGGCGTCGGAGTCGGGCATCGTTGTCGCGGGCTCGGGGAGCAGCCTTGTCGACGGCTCAGCCCGGCAGCGCGTCGCCCGACGCGAGCCGGCCATCGGGTGCGGCGGCCGGCTCGCGCGACACGACGGCGTGGACGACCCGCTGCGGGAACGGGATCTCGACGCCTTCGC
>JBDTJD010000202.1:0-4450 GCA_039935975.1 Caldimonas sp. | reverse complement strand
CCTGCGTCGACTCGACCTCGAACTCGAGGTAGCCGCGGTTCTGGTAGTAGGCGCGCAGCGTCTCGAGGTCGGCGTTGAGCTTGGCGCGCGAGTAGCGGTCGCCCTTCAGGTAGAAGTTGAGCCAGCTACCGTCGTTGAGCTCGAACTGGCTCTTCAGCGTGCTCTCCGAGAACACCTTGTTGCCGGTGATCCGGATCTCGCTGATGCGCGCGGCGTCGCCTTCGGTGATCGTGAAGGTGACATTGACCCGGTTGCGCTCCTGTGGCGTCACGGTGGTGACGACCTCGGCGCCGTAGAGGCTTCTCGTCAGGTACTGGCGCTTGAGCTCCTGCTCGGCCCGATCGGCGAGCGCCTTGTCGAACGGGAGCCCCTCGCCGATGCCGAAGTCCTTGAGCGACTTCACCAGCGCGTCCTTCTGGAACTCGTGCAGGCCGACGAAGTCGATGTTGGCGACCACCGGACGCTCGTCGACGATGACGACGGCGACGCCCTTGTCGACGTCGATCCGCACGTCCTTGAAGAGCCCGGTCGCGAACAGCGCGCGCAGCGCGGCGGCAGCCTTCTCGTCGGTATAGGTGTCGCCGATGCGAAACGGCAGCGCCGCGAACACCGTACCGGCGTCGGTCCGTTGCAGGCCTTCGACCCGGATGTCCTTCAGCACGAACGGTTCGATCGCGAGCACGGGACCGGCCTGAAGCGCGAGCGCCAGCGCGACGGAGATCGGGGCGAGTCGAAACGGGTTCAAGCGAAGCAGACGGTGGCGGAAGGAACGGGCGCGAGGAACGTGAGCAGGCATGCAGTCGGTCATTGGAGACCCAGCAGGCGGGCCATGTCGTTGTAGAGCGCCAGGGACATCATCATCAGCATGATGGCAACCCCGCCACGCTGCAGCCTGTCGAGCCACAACTCCGAAACCGCACGTCCTGTCACGGCCTCGAAAAGATAATACATGAGGTGCCCGCCGTCGAGGACGGGCAGCGGCAGCAGATTGAGCACGCCGAGGCTCACGCTGACGACGGCGAGAAAGCCGAGGTAGTACGCCAGGCCGAGTCGCACCGACTGACCCGCGTAGTCGGCAATCGTCACCGGGCCGCTCAGGTTCTTGAGCGAGGCCTGGCCGATGATCATCTTGCCGAGCATCTTCACCGTCAGCGCCGACATCTGCCAGGTCTGCGTCACGGCGCTGGTCAGACCCTCCACGACGCCATAACGCACGTTCGTCATCGCTGGCGGCTGGCCGGGGAACAGCTCGAGCCGACCGATGCGATTGGCGCCATCGACGACGACGGCGGGCGTCACGTCGAGGTCGCGGCGCGTCCCGGAACGCTCGATCCGCCAGTGCATCGTTGTCGCGACACCGGTGCGCCCGCTGGCGCGGATGGCGTCGCGCAGCTGGGTGGCATCGTCGATCGCGACGCCGTCGATGGCGATGACCCGATCGCCCGCCTTGAGCCCCGCGGCAGCGCCCGCGCCCGCGGCCTTGACCTCGCCGAGCACCGGCTCGCTCCACGGGTTGCCGAGGCCGATCTTCTGCATCGTCTTGGCGTCGACGTCGGCCCCGACGAGCGACCCCAGATCGAGGTGGACCCGGCGCTGCCCGTGCCCGTCCCGGTCGCTGACCATCAGCTCGATGTTGTCGCCGTGCAGCATCGCCTGCGTCACCTGCCAGCGCAGGTCGGTGAGCGAGCGCACGTCGCGCCAGTCGACGCCATCGGGCGACCAGGCGCGCACCCAGTCGCCGGCGCGCATTCCGGCGCGCTCCGAGAGGCTGGCCGCTGCGGGCGGGCCCAGGAGCGCCTTCGGCTCGTCGACGCCGATCCAGTGGGCCGCCGCGTACAGCGCAACCGCGAGCACGAGGTTCGCCGCGGGCCCGGCGGCGACGATGGCGGCACGTTGCCAGAGCGGCTTGCGATTGAAGGCGCGATCGAGCTCTCCCGGGCTCACTTCGCCTTCGCGCTCGTCGAGCATGCGCACGTAGCCGCCGAAGGGCAGCGCACAGACCGTGAATTCGGTCGACGCGGGCGTGGCCTGGCGGCGCCAGAGAACTCGCCCGAAGCCGACCGAAAAGCGCAGGACGCGAACGCCGCACGCCACCGCGACGCGATAGTGCCCGTACTCGTGGACGATGATCAGCACGCCGAGCGTCAGGAAGAAGGCGAGAACGGTGATCAGCATCGCGAGCCCAGGTTGCTCATGGCTTCAGGAACCGGCCGGCGCAGCGCCGGGCCTCGGCATCGAGCGCCAGCAGCGATGCGAGCGAATCAGCCGCGCCTCGGGACGGCGCGAGTGCCTCGAGCGTGCGGCAGTTGACGGTGTGAATCCGGTCGAAGCGAATGGTTCCGGCGAGAAATGCGGCTACCGCTTCCTCGTTGGCCGCATTGAGGACCGCCGCGGTTCCCGGCGGCGCGCGCAGCGCGTCCCAGGCGAGACCGAGACAGGGATAGATCGCGAGGTCGGCGCGCTCGAAAGTGAGCGGGCCCAGCCGGTGCCAGTCGAGCGGTTCGGTGCCCGAGGCGATGCGGTCCGGATAAGCCAGGCCGTAGGCGATCGGCACGCGCATGTCGGGCGTGCCCATCTGGGCCAGCACCGACTGGTCGCGGCAGACCACCATCGAATGGATGATGCTTTGCGGATGGATGACGACCTCGATCTGCTCCGGGGCGAGATCGAACAGATAGTGGGCCTCGATCACCTCGAGCGCCTTGTTCATCATGGTCGCCGAGTCGACAGAGATCTTGCGGCCCATGACCCAGTTCGGATGCGCACAGGCCTCGTCCGGCGTCACCGCGTGCAGCGACGCGGGATCGCGGCCGCGGAAAGGGCCGCCCGAGGCCGTGAGGACGATGCGGGCGACGCGATCCTTCCACGTCGCCCGATTTTCGGGCAGGCACTGGAAGATCGCGGAATGCTCGCTGTCGATCGGCAGCAAGGTGGCACCACCCCGGGAGACCGTGTCGATGAAGAGAGCGCCGCCGACGACAAGTGCCTCCTTGTTGGCGAGCAGCAGCCGCTTGCCGGCAGCCGCGGCCGCGAGACAGGGAGCGAGCCCGGCCGCGCCGACGATCGCCGCCATCACCGTGTCGACCTCGGGATGAGCGGCAAGCTCCGAAAGCGCGCCCTCGCCGCTCATCACTTCGGTGGCGACGCCGGCGCCGCGCAGGCGCTCGGTCAGTGTCCGTGCCTGCACGGGCGTGGCGACAGCCGCGAAGCGGGGACGATGGCGGACGCACAGCGCGAGCAGCTCGTCGATGCGCACGTGCGCGGTCAGTGCGAAGATTTCGAAGCGATCGGGATGCGCGCCTGCGACGTCGAGCGTGGCCTGCCCGACCGAGCCGGTGGCGCCGAGCACGCACAGGCGTTGCACGGGCTTGTGTTCGGGCGGGCGGGCGTTCACAGCGCGATCAGCGCGAGCGCAATGGGAAAGACAGGCAGCAGGCCGTCGACACGGTCGAGAATGCCGCCGTGGCCGGGCAGCAGCCGGCTGCTGTCCTTGGCGCCGGCGCTGCGCTTGACCAGCGACTCGAAGAGATCGCCGACCACGCTCATCGCGACCAGGAACACGACGACCAGCACCAGGCCGACGTAGCCGAAGCGGTTGGCGACCAGGGTGTAGAAGCTCTCGCCGCCGATCGATCCCGCGGAATCGACCGCGAGCCAGCCAGCGGCCACGAGCAGCGCGCCGGCCATTCCGCTCCAGACGCCTTCCCAGCTCTTGCCCGGGCTGATCGCCAGGGCGAGCTTGCGCCGGCCGAACCGGCGTCCACCGAAGTACGCGAAGATGTCCGCGCTCCAGACGAGCGAGAAGACCGACAGGATGAAGTTCAGGCCATCGGCCTTGGCATTGGAGAACGCCAGCCATGCCGTCCAGAGCGCAAGCAGGCCGATCAGCCAGCGCACGGCGCGAGGAATGCGCGGCCAGCCGGCGACGCCGTTGCGCAGCACCCAGGTGCCGCCGAGGACCCACAGGCCGAAGGCGATCCACCACGAGACCCGCGGCGCATCGCTCGCCCAGCCGGCATAGAGCGCGAGACCGCAGGCGAGCGCGAGCAGCGCGCCGAGAGGGATCGCGAAGGCGCCCCCGTCGTTGAGGCGGACCCACTCCCAGCCGGCAATCGCCATCGCCGCCAGCGTCAGCACCGCGAAAGGCCAGGTCGCTTTCGCCATGAGGGCCGGGATCAGCAACGCCAGCAGCACCGCCGCCGTGAGGATTCGCTGCCTGAGCACGCGATCAGCTTCCGCTTGCCACCAGCTCGCCGACGCTCTGCACGGCGCCGAACCGGCGCTCGCGCCGGGCGTACTGGGCCAGGGCCGCATCGAGCTCGTCGGCACCGAATTCGGGCCAGAGGCACTCCGTGAAGACGAGCTCCGAGTAGGCCACCTGCCAGAGCAGGAAGTTGCTGATGCGGATCTCGCCGCCGGTGCGGATGAAGAGATCCGGATCGGGCGCATA
>JBDTJD010000201.1:0-10973 GCA_039935975.1 Caldimonas sp. | reverse complement strand
GCGCTCATCGGCTCGATGATCCGCGCCGACGAGGCGAGCGAGATCACCGGCGTCTCGCCTTCGGCGGCCACGTCGATCATCGCCAGCGTGTTCGGCGTCGTCGTCGAGCCGATGATGGCGTCGACCTTGTTCTCGCCGATGAACTTCCTCGTGTTGACGACGGCCGCGCTCGAGTCGCTGGCGTCGTCGAGCACGATGTACTCGACGGACAGGCCGCCGACCGTCTTGGGCAGGATCGCGATCGTGTTCTTCTCGGGGATGCCGAGCGAGACCGCGGGGCCCGTCGTCGAGAGCGTGACGCCGATCTTCACCTGGGCGTGGGCAGCCAGAGGCAGGGCGGTGGCGAGGGCGAAGCCGAGCAAGGCGGCCACGGAGCGAAGAGGATGCATGAGCGGGTCTCCTGGAGCGTAGTTGTGATTCAAGCGGGGTCGACGACGGCGGCCAGGCGCACATGGCCGCGAAAGCGCGCCCGCCGCGCCCGTACGGCCGGTGCGCTCAGACGGTAGCGCGGAAAGCGCGCGAGGAAGCGCCCGATGGCGACGCGGCCTTCCAGGCGCGCGAGGCCCATGCCGACGCACTGATGGATGCCGGAGCCGAAGGCGACGTGGCGATTGGGCTGGCGCGAGACATCGAGCCGGTCGGGATCGGGGAAGGCGTCGGGGTCGCGATTCGCGGAGCCGATGCCGAGCGTCACCTGCGTTCGCGGCGCCAGCGCGACGCCGCCGATCTCGGTCGCGCAGGTCGTGATGCGGTTGCCGAGCTGATTCGAGCTCTCGAAGCGAAGGAATTCCTCGACGGCCTGGCGCACGAGCTCGGGTCGCTCGATCAGGCGCGCTTTCTCCTCAGGCCATTCGAGCAGGGATGCGAGGCCGTTGCCGATCAGGTTGGTCGTCGTCTCGTGGCCCGCGTTGAGCAGGAAGATGCAGTTGTGCAGCAGCTCGGCGGCACTGAGCGCCTCTTTTCCCTGGCCCTCGCCTTCGCCTTCGATGAGCCGGGTGAGCACGTCGACCTCGGGATCGCCCGGGGCGGCGCTACGGCGCTGCACGAGGCCTTCGAGATAGCCGAGCATCTCGGTCACGGCGCGATTGCCGAGCTCCAGCTGCTCCGGGGTGAGCGCCGGCTCGAGCGCGCCGAGGATGGCGAGCGACCAGTCGCGCAGCGGCGTGCGCTCGTCGCCCGGCACGTCGAGCAGGTTGCCGATGATCTCGACCGGGATCGCGCTGGCGAAGGCAGCGATGAGGTCGACCTCGGTATTCGGGCCACCCGCGGCCATTGCGTCGAGAAGGCTGTCGACGCGCTCCACGAGGCGCGGCTCCATCGCGGCAATGTGCCGCGGCGTCAGCGCGCCGGCGATCAGCTTGCGAACGCGCGTGTGCAGCGGCGGGTCGTTGAAGACAAGGCTGGTCGTGTGGTGCTCGAAGAGCGGCGAGTTGCCGTACTTCGGGAAGAATTCCTCATGCTTGTCGGAACTGTAGGTCTGGGTGTCCTTGTAGACGGGGACGACGTCGGCGTAGCGGCTCAGGAAGACGCCGCCGTCGGCCATCCGCTTCACCGGCGCGTGAGTGCGCAAGGCGCGATAGGTCGCAAACGGATCGTCGTAGAACGCGTCGGACAGGCGCTTCAGGTCGAAGTCGTCGGCAAGGGCTCGGTCATCGGTGCGCACGGGGCAAGTCTACGGGCTCGCGTCGGGCGCGCCGACGACCGGCCGCGCGTCGTGAACATGGTCGAGCACGGACCGGGCCCGATGACGCGCATGCCGGCGCGAGCGCCAATCGGTTAGCGTCGGGCTCGCCGCCACGAGAGGGTCTCGATGCTGTCCGGGTTCGCCACGCTCGTTGTCGCCGCGATCGGCCTGGCCGCCGCGCTCCGGCCCGCCCTTGCGTGGGCGTCCGACGACGAGCCTGCCGCCGTGCCGTACCGCCCGAGCATCTCGACCCCGGCCGCGCTGTCGGCGCCGGGCTGGATCGAGATCGAGGCGGGCGTTCAGCACGAGCACGATGGCGCGGGCGCCTATCGCGACAGCCTGCCCGCGACGATCAAGCTCGCCTTCAGCCCCGACTGGGGCGTGCGCCTCGGCGCCGATGCCTGGGTTCGCCAGCGCGACGGCGTCGGCACGCGCCTGTCGGGCGCCGGCGACACGTCGCTGGTCGTCAAGCGCCGCTTCGCCGTCGACGATGCGAATGCCTTCGGTCTCGAGGCCGCCGCCCTCGTGCCCACCGCAAGCCGCGGCCTGGGCGAAGGGCGGGCCGGCTATGGCGTGAACGCCATCTACAGCGGCGACTTCGGCCGCTGGCACACCGATCTCAATGTCGTCGCGACGCGACTGGGCCACGCCGACGCAGGAACGTCGCGACTTCAGTGGCTCGGCGCGGCGTCGCTGTCCACGTCGCTCGACGAGCGATGGGGCGTCGGGGCCGAGGTGTCGGGAACGAACCAGCGCGGCGTCGACGCGACGAGGCAACTGCTCGTCGCGACGAGCTACAACGTGTCGAAACGACTCGTCCTGGACGCCGGCCTGGCGCGCAGCCTGCGCGCCGGTGCGCCGCAGTGGTCTGCGTTCACCGGCTTCACCTGGACGGCGACCCGCCTCTTCTGAGCGAGCGCGAAGGCGTTTCTCCTGCCTGACTCGAGGAACGGGCGCTTGGCCGGACGCGCTCCCTCGTCCTTCGCGCTATCGTCGAAAGTCCCTCACTCGTGCGCTTCCCATGAAGACCCGCCAGCTGGGCCCCAAGGGCCCGGTCGTCTCCGCCATCGGCCTCGGCTGCATGGGCATGAGCGACTTCTATTCGAACCGCGACGACACCGAGTCGGTCGCGACCCTTCGCCGCGCCCTCGACCTCGGCGTCAACTTCCTCGACACGTCGGATGCCTACGGCCCGCACACCAACGAGGAGCTGATCGGCCGCACGATCAAGGGCCGACGCAACGACGTCTTCCTGGCGACCAAGTTCGGGATCGTGCGCGACCCGGCCGAGCCGCTCAGACGCGGCATTGACGGCAGCCCCGCGTACGTGCGGCGCTCGTGCGAAGCGAGCCTGAAGCGGCTCGGCATCGAGACGATCGACCTGTACTACCAGCACCGCGTCGACCCGAAGACGCCGATCGAGGAGACCGTCGGCGCGATGGCCGATCTCGTGCGCGCAGGCAAGGTCCGCTACATCGGCCTGTCGGAAGCTTCCGTGGCCACGCTCGAGCGGGCCTGCCGCGAGCATCCGGTCACCGCCCTGCAGAGCGAATACTCGCTCTGGTCGCGCGAGCCCGAGGACGGCACGCTTGCCGCCTGCCGCAGGCTCGGCGTCGGCTTCGTCGCCTACAGCCCGCTCGGGCGCGGCTTCCTCACCGGCGCGATCAAGAAGTTCGAGGATCTCGCCGAAGACGACTATCGGCGCCAGAGCCCGCGCTTCCAGGGCGAGAACTTCGCCAAGAACCTCGTCCTCGCCGGCAAGGTGCAGCAGATCGCACAACGCCTCGGTTGCAGCGCGGGCCAGCTGGCGCTCGCGTGGGTGCTCTCCGGGGACGACAACGTCGTGCCGATTCCGGGCACCAAGCGGCGCACCTATCTCGACGAGAACGTCGCCGCGACCGAGCTCGTCCTCGGCCGCGACGTGCTCGAGGAGCTGGCATCGGTGTTCCCGACCGGAGCCGCCGCCGGTCAGAGGTATCCCGAGAACATGATGAAGGTTCTGAACGGGTGATGGCGGCCGCGCCGGTTCCGCGCCGACTGGCGCGCCTTCGACCGACGTCGCGCTTCGGGCAGGCTCAGTAGCCGAGCGCCGAGCCGGAGTCGGGGCGCGGGTCGATCGCGCCGTAGAAGCGATTGGCGCCGACCGGCTTGCCGTCGAGCCGCGGCGCGCCGACAAGGATCGCCGCGACCTGGTTCTGCGGGCGAACCGGCACCAGTTCGTGGCCCATCGACTCGAGGATCCTGCGCGTGTCGGGACTGATCGCGAACGGCTCGACCGTCGTCGGCCCCGGCAGCCACTGCTGGTGAAAGCGGGGCGCGTCGACCGCCTCCTGGATCGTCATGCCGTAGTCGACGACATTGAGGATCGTGTGCACGACGGTCGTGATGATCCGGCTGCCGCCGGGCGTGCCGAGCACGAGCAGCGGCCGTCCGGCGCGCGTGACGATGGTCGGGCTCATCGAGCTGAGCG
Organism: Caldimonas sp.; assembly: GCA_039935975.1. Lineage (GTDB taxonomy): Bacteria > Pseudomonadota > Gammaproteobacteria > Burkholderiales > Burkholderiaceae_C > Schlegelella_A. Next base: position 6,819 of record JBDTJD010000201.1, on the reverse strand, counting down.
GCCGCTTGCCCGGCGCGATCGCGTTGGGCTCGCCCTGCACCAGGCCGTAGAGATTCGGCACGCCGAGCTTGACGGTGAAGTCGTCCATCTCGTTGTTGAGGAGGACGCCGGTGCCTGACGCCGTGACCTTGGCGCCGAACCAGTCGTTGAGCGTGATCGTCACCGCCGCCGCGTTGCCGGCGGCGTCGACGATCGAGTAGTGGGTCGTGTTCGTGCCTTCGTGCGGCGCGACGCCGACGCCGAGCTCGCTCGAGCGGGCCGCCCGCGTCGGATCGATGGCCGCACGGATCTTCGCCGCGTACGCCTTGTCGAGGAGACGCTCGACCGGGTTGCTCACGAACGCCGGATCGCCGAGGCGGTTGCGATCGACGTAGGCGTGGCGCATCGCCTCGATCTGCACGTGCACCGCCGCGGCCGCACGAAAGCCCCAGGCCCCGAGCGGATAGCCTTCCAGCACGTTCAGGATCTCGCACACGACGATGCCTCCCGAGCTCGGCGGCGGCGCCGAGACAACGTGCAGGCCGCGGTAGTCGCACTCGATCGGCGCGAGCTCGCGCGTCCGGTAGCCGGCGAGATCGGCCAGCGTGATCAGGCCGCGCCCCGCATGGCTCGACGCGACGATCGCGTGCGCGACCGGACCGGCGTAGAAGCCGGCCGCGCCCGCCTCGCGGATCTGGCGAAGCGTCGCGCCGAGGTCCTTCTGCACCAGGCGGTCGCCGATCGCGTGGGGCTCGCCGCGGTGCAGGAAGATGGCCGCGCTCGCCGGGTCGGCGCGCAAGGCCTCGGTCGCGGTCGCGAGGAGCGCGATGTCGCCCTGTTCGAGGACGAAGCCTTCCTCGGCGAGCCGGATCGCGGGCGCGATCAGGTCGGCCCGCTTCATGGTGCCGTAGCGCGCCAGCGCCGTCTCCAGCCCCGACACCGTGGCCGGCACGGCGACGGCGAGGTGGCCGGCCCGTGTCGATCGCGGCACGACCTCGCCCGAGGCGCCGAGAAACATGTCGCGCGTGGCGGCGAGCGGCGCCTTCTCGCGAAAGTCGAGAAAGGTCTTGCGGCCGTCGGCGAGCTGCAGCGTCATGAAGCCTCCGCCGCCGAGGCTGCCGGCCGCGGGATAGACGACCGAGAGCGCATAGCCGACAGCGACCGCGGCGTCGACGGCGTTGCCGCCGCGCTCGAGGACATCGACGCCGACGCGGGTCGCGAGATGCTGCGCCGTCACCACCATGCCGTGCTCGGCGGCGACCGGCGCCGCCGACGCAGCATCGACGCGGGCCGCGAGTGCCGCCAGCACCGCGAAGGCAACGGCGGCGCAGGCGCTGCGCGGGTCGACGAGTAACCGGAGCGAAGGCATCCCGCGCAATGTATCCGGCGGGTCCGGGCGTGCTTCACGACGGCGCCACATCGTGTTACCTCTTGCCGCACGTTCGAGGGGTTTCGTCACAGACAACGGCGCGCGGCGCTCGCTACGATCGTCTTCCGTTGTCTTGCGTGCGCCCGTCGCCGCGCGGGTGCGACGGCCCGCCCTGACTTCGCCATGCTGCGCCGCCTTCATTCAGTCCTCGCTTGCGCGACCGTCGCGATGGGTCTGGTCGCGCTCGGCGGCTGCACCGCACCGGGGCTGATCCTCACCGCGACCGGCATCGCCACCGACACAAGCATGACGTGGGACATCGTCAAGCACGTCCACGCCAAGCTCACCGAAGACGACGCGCGGCCCTGCATCCTGCTCGACAGCGTCCAGCGTGCGCTGAACGCCCGTTGCGACTACAGGGTCGGCAGCATCCGCAGCGCGGACATCGCCCACAACGGCCTGCAGGCCTGCCCGCTCGCCGCAGCGACGCAGGACCCGCGCCTGTGGCGCGCGCTGCCGGAGCTCGTCGACAAGGGCGCGACATCGCAGCGCTGCCCGCGCTCGCCGCTGCAGGATCTGGCCGAGGCCGACGCCTGCCCCAACTTCGCCGCCGCGTCGCCGGAGGTGCTCCGTTCGATCGCCTTCCTGGCCGACAGCGACCCGCGTGCCGTCCGTCACGACGTCTTTCGCATGTTGAGCTGCTCCAACGCGCGCCGCGCCGGACTCGACCGCGTCCTCGTCGGTTGGCTCGATCGCGGCAAGCTCCAGCCGGGCGAGATCTCGTTCAGTCCACTCGAGGCGCTCGACCCTGATCTGATCGGCTCGCGCTTCGCGCGCGACCTGCAGATCGCCGGCCACACGCCGCAGACCGCCCTCGATCACTTCGAAGGCACGCTGCCGAGCGGCTTCGAGGAGGCCCTGCGCACCAGCAACTGGAATGCGCTCGGATGGTGGCTCTACGAGCTGCCGCAGCTCGCCAACCAAGCGCCGCCGAGCCGCGGCGCGCAGCTCGCCTCCATTCCGCTGCAGCAGGTGCTGCTGCCGGGCTTCCTGCGCGACCCGTCGACGCAGGGCGAGATGGTCCGCTTCCTGATGGCGCGCGGCGCCGATCCGCGCCAGAAGCTCCCCTTCGACAGCGGCACGACGGTGATCGGCTTTGCCACCTCGATCAAGAGCCCGATGCTCGCGTTGCTCGATCCTCCGCGCCCGACGCCCGCGGCGCCGCCCGTCGCTGCTCCGACGACACTGGCCCGCAATGCCGCGGGCATGGCTGACAACGACGCGAAGCCGCTGCGTCAGGCGGCGCGCTTCGACCTCAGGACCGCCGGCGGCGACACGAGCTCGCGCTGAGCCGGCGCGCGCCGCGAAGACTCAGTCGCTGGCGAAGCTGTAGGGGCCGCCGCGCTCCAGCGCGCGCCTGTAGGCGGGCCGGGCGTGGATCTTCTTCAGGTAGCCCATCAGCCGGGGTCGGCTCGCGTCGAGGCCGGCACGCTGCGCCGCGGCCTCGACCGGAAAGCTCATCTGGATGTCGGCGGCCGTGAAGTCGCTGCCGGCGAACCACTCGCTGCGGCCGAGCTCGCCCTCCATGAAGTCGAGCTGGCGCTTGAGGTTGGGTTCGACCATGAGGCCTTTCACCTTGGCGGCGATGCCCTTGGCGACCGGCTTGACGAAGAAGGGCATGCCCTGACCCGAGCCGATCCGGTCGAAGATCAGCTTGAGCAGGAGCGGCGGCATGGCCGAGCCCTCGGCGAAGTGCATCCAGTAGGTGAAGCGGCGCTTGTCCTCGCTGCCGGCCGGCGGCACGAGCCGGCCAGCGCCGTAGGCCTCGAGCAGGTACTCCATGATCGCGCCGGACTCGGCCACGGTGACGTTGTTGTCGGTGATGACGGGCGACTTGCCGAGCGGGTGCACGCGCGTCAGCTCGGGCGGCGCGAGCATGGTCCTGGCGTCGCGCTGATACTTCTTGATCTCGTACGGAACACCGAGCTCCTCGAGCAGCCAGAGGACGCGCTGCGAGCGCGAGTTGTTGAGGTGATGGACAGTGATCATGGCGAGCCCGGCGTCGATGCGGAATCGCGTGATTGTCGTCGCCCGGCGCGGCGCGGCCCGGGCATCGCCGCCAGATCGACATCCGGGCGCGAACGCCCGCGGCCCATGTCGGCGCCGCGGCCGCGCTGCACGACCTCGCCGCGATCCATCACCAGGGAGAGATCGGCGAAATTGGCGGCGAAGTCGTGGAACTGCGTTGATCAGGACGATCGCCATGCGCCGCTGGAAATTGCTTCTCGCCCCGGGCCGCCGCACCATGTCAGGAGCGCTTGCACCAGGCTGGAAATGGACGTTCCTTTAGAGTCGGTGCTTTCGCCCTGCCTCGCGACCATGAAGCGCGACCTCGACTCGTCCGCTCCCGACACGGCATCGCCCGAGCACGTCGCGCTCACGCTGGCCGCTGTCGAAGCGAGCGCCGCGTTCCGCTCGTCGCCCCGCCATCGCGCCCTGCTGCGCTTCATGGTCGAAAACATGCTCGCCGGCGATCTCGCGGCCCTCAAGGAAACGGTGATCGCAATCAGCGTGTTCGGCCGATCGGCGGCACGCTTCGACCCGAAGCAGGACAGCATCGTCCGCGTCGAGGCAAGGCGCCTGCGCGCCCGCCTCCACGCCTACTACGCCGCCGAAGGGCGCGACGCGACGCTGCGCTTCGAGCTGCCCGTCGGCAGCTACGTCCCTTCGGCGCGAGCGCGGCAACAGCATGCGCCGGACGACGCCGCGGTACAGAGGGCACTCGGTCTCGTCGAGCGCGGCGAACATTTCCTTCGCCAGCCGCTCTCGAAGCACACGCTGGAAACCGCGCTGGCACGCTTCGACGAGGCGCTGCGTGCAGCGCCCACCCTGGCCGCAGCCTACGTCGGCGCGGGGCGCGCGTGGTTCAACCTCGCGACCGGCTGGCATCTCGAGCCGAAGGTCGCCGCCGAGCATGCCGCCGAAGCGCTCAGACGCGGCGTCGAGCTGGAGCCTGGAAACGCCGTTGCCCATGCGTTGCTCGGCGCGATCCAGAACCAGTTCGAGCGCGACTGGCCATCGGCCCGGCGCAGCTTCGAGCGGGCGGTGAGCCTGGCGCCTCAGCAGGCATTCGTGCACTCCGCCTATGGCGCTCACCTCTACATGCGCGGCGAGTTCGAGCACGCGGATCGCGAGCTGGCCCTGGCGCGACGGCTCGACCCGCATTACGTGAATTCGCGCGCTCATCTGATCAACCTGCGCATCGCGCAGGGCCGCCCCGACGAAGCGGCTTCGGAGATCGAAGCGATGCGAGACATCGCGCCCGACAGCATTGCCGCCAACGGTCTGGCCGGCGTCCTGGCGATGGCACGCGGCGATGCCGCCGCCGCCGTGGCGTTCTACGCGGGGCTTTGCGCGATGGCGCCGGACAACGCCGGCTGCTTTGCCTGCCTGGCCGGCGCGCAAGCCGCCTCGGGCGAGCGCGCGCTCGCGGAGGCGACGCTCGCCGCCATGCATTCCCGGTTCGCCGACCGGCTCATCTCGCCCTACGTGCTGGCTGTCGTCGCCACCCACTGCGGCCGCAGAGACGACGCATTCCTCCTGCTCGCCCGCGCCGATGCCGATCGCGATCCGAGCGCGCTGGAGATGCCGTTCGACGTCAGCTTCGGCGCGCTGCACGATGACCCGCGCTGGCCGGCACTCGTCGCCGGCGTGCGGGCCGGGCCGCCCGCGCGCGGAATCGATCCGGTGTGAATGCCGGCGTGGTGGGCGTTCGACGCGCGGTCCTGTGCCTCAGCAGGAAGTGCCGGACACATGCAGGGCCACGAAGAGAGAGTTGCCAGCCTCGTCGTCGATTCGAACGTGGCTCGCATCGCTGAACGCATCGGCACCGCAACGCATCAGCCCGACACCGTCGGTCGAGGTCAATACCTGGTAGGTGAACGTCGTGCTGGGTCCGACGTTGCCGTTCGGCGCGTCCCAACGGAATTCCAGGAAGCCCAGGTGCCCGAGGTCGTTGCGTATCGCGTCGGTGCAGTCCGGCACCAGTGCCCGGCCCGGATCAATCCGCGGACACGACACCAGCCTGGCGGTGAACGCACCCGTGTACGAAGGCGCCGCGTCGATGCGCACGCTGGCGGACAGATGGGAGCAGTTGGCGACGCCGAGGCAGATGTCGACGACCGGCCGGACCGTGCCCTGGTGCGCGCTCCCGGGGCTGGCAGACAGGCTGCACGACTCGTTTGCTCCGCCGGGATTGCCGGTGATGGGTGTGCCGCACAACATCGAGTTGCTGGCTGGCGACGCGGGGGCGGGCGAGGGGCTGGGTGCGGGTGCGGGTGCCGGGCTGGGAGCCGGGGCCGGCGCACCCGCCGGCTCGGACGATGTCGCACTGTCGCCGCCGCCGCCGCACGAGGCCAACGCAAACAGGGACGAGACGATCAGAGCGCGAATGGCGGCCGTCTTCATCGGACGCCTCAGAACGTGAACTGCTTTCGACATGTCCGATCTCCAATGGCTTCGAAGGAATCGAGGCAATGTAGAAGCGACCACGGCGATCGGAAAGGCCGGGCGGGTGACATGGAGGTGACATCGGCGGCGTGGCCGGCCCGCACCCTGCGATCGAGGAGCTACTCCGGAAAAGGCGCCCGGGTATCGCGGTCGGGTTGCCACCACAGTTGCCCGTCGCGCTCCTCGACCTCGATCTTCTTGAGCCTGCCGCTTGCGCACGGGCCGCCGGCGCAGCGGCCGCTCTTCGGCTCGTAGGTCGCACCGTGGATCGCGCAGATGATGAACGCACGATCTCCGTCAAGGAACTCGCCCGGCAGCCAGTCGAGCTCGGTCGGCACGTGGACGCAGCGGTTGAGGTAGGCGACGACACGGCCCTCGAATCGCAGCGCGAAGGCGCGTGCCGGCGCGTGGAAGTGCAGCACGTCGAAGACGATCGCCTTGCCCTTTTCCTCCAGCTCGCTCGACGGGCACAGCCGCTGCCGCGCGAGCGCCGGCGCTTCATCGCCGGTAGGCAAGTTCATTTCGGCGGCGCCACGGCGCCGGCGCCGCCTGCCTTCGCTGCGGCACCCCCGACGTTCGCGAAGTCGCCGGCGACGCCATACACCAGCTTGTCGGGAACGACGAACTTGCGAAACGCGGCGTTCACCTCGTCGAGCGTGAGCCCGGAGCGCAGCGCGTCGAGCTCGGCCAGGTACATCGGCGTCTTGCCGCGCTCGACGAAACTCTCGAGCGCGCCGGCGAGAACGCCGTCCTGCGCGCGCGCGAGTTGCGACGACGCCCCGATCGCGTCCTTCGCGCGCTGCAGCTCGTCGGCCGTGAAGCCGTCGCGCCGGGCCCGGGCCGTTTCTTCCGCGAAGGCCTTGCGCACCCCGGCGACGTTCTGAGGCGCCGCGATCGCGAACAGGTTCCAGTCGGCGTGGCGCTCAAACAGCCCGCCCGAGACGGTGCTGCCGACGCCGTAC